>JBKDZK010000146.1:0-1539 GCA_047971205.1 Draconibacterium sp. | reverse complement strand
GCATTTATCAATAAGACAAGTGCTCTCTTTTCTTTTGTTTTATAGTTTGTAAAAAATTGAATTTTAACAAAATATGGGCTTAAATGGCTCATTTATTAGAAATAATTTACGTATGAAAAAGATGATTACAAAAAACAACATACAAGCCATCCTGATTATATTGGCCACCGCAATACTTTTGTGGATTTCCCCCTGGGCAGTAAAACTGGGAACCAATGAAGCTTCAGGGTACCCGTTTACCTACTATTCCTGTATAATTAAGCAGTTTGTTCAAACCAACCACGAGGAGCGGGAATTAAAATATGTGGACCTGGATGGGTATGAATATACCCGTGGGGAATACGACAGTATTACTCCTATGTTCAACTATCGCCAACTGATGCAGGACGGCCGTTTACCAGACTCGATACATGGCGTGGAAATCAGTCTGCGGATACTAAGCAGCAATCAGTTTTATTTTCGCTCCAATCCTGTAAATTTCAACAACCGAGGCATTAATCTATATCCGATGTACGAGTCGATGTCGGGGCGGGTAAGCCTGGAATCACCCGACGACATGTTTTCGGTTGGAGGTTCCGTCCGTTTTTACGATGCCGAAAGCAACCAGTTCAAAGCGGAGAAAAGCGAGACGTTTCAAACGGCCATGGAAAAGAAAGGCTTCCAGTTTCCGGTAAAATGGATAACCGGAAACCCGTCGGCACGAAAACCTTACGATGAAGGCTGGTTTATGCTTGATGCGAATGGACAGCTTTTCCATGTAAAAATGGTTAACGGAAAGCCTTTTGTTAAGAATACCGGTGCCAGTGAAAAGCTGGATATTGTATGGATGCAAACCCTTGAAACATCCAACCGCCGTTTCTACGGTTTTGTGTTCGATAGCCAGAAAGATGTATATTTTTTGTCAGATGTTAGTTATGAACTGGTAAAACTTCCCATAGAGGCGTTTGACCCGGCCGTTGACCGAATGCTGATAATGGCTAACCTGTTTTACTGGAATGTGGCAGTTACCCGCGACCACCAACGCGAATACACGGTACTGGATAACAATACGATGGAGCGTGTTGATGAACACAGGGAGATTCGGGAATTAAGTCGTTGGGAAAAAATTCAGCCCTGGTTTTTTCCTTTTTACATTGAAATTAAATCGTATGATTCAGGCTTTGTTTACCCACGTATTTTAGGCTGGTCGGTTAAAGCGCTTCTGTTGAACCTGATTTTTGCCGTTGGTTTTCTTGCTTTTTTCAGGCAGGATAAAATGTCTGTAAAAGTCCTGAAATTCATATTTATTCTGGCTACCGGGTTTTGTGGCTTCCTGGCACTGCAACTCTTCAGAAGCCCCAAACAGGAAACAAAAAATATTATTCAACTCAAATAAAAATCAAATAGAAATGAAACAATTACTTTTTACAATGATGGCTGCCTTGCTCATAAGCTTCTCAGCCTGTAACAACACCACCAAAACGGCTGCCCCCAAAGAGGCACCGGCTGTCGCGATTGCCAGTATTCAGGTCATACCAGTGGATAGTATTCTGGAACTTG
>JBKDZK010000145.1:0-2045 GCA_047971205.1 Draconibacterium sp. | reverse complement strand
CCCACTGCTTTACGTATTGTTGCCCGATACTATGGGAAACACTATAGTTTGCCTTTTTTGCGTGAGCTTACTTTTAAATCGCGCGAGGGAGTATCGCTGTTATCGTTAAGCGATGCTGCTGAGAAAATAGGATTCCGTACGCAAGGGGTCCGTTTGGGCTTCGGGCAATTGGCAGAGGCAAGTTTTCCGTATATTCTTCACTGGAATCAAAACCATTTTGTGGCTATCTACAAAATAAAGAAGTCCAAAAAAGGCACAACAATATACCTATCCGACCCGGCAGTAGGTTTATTAAAGTATTCTGAAGAAGAATTCCTGAAATGCTGGGCCAGCACCCGGGAAGATGGGGAAGATAAAGGCATCGCCCTGTTTTTGGACCCTACACCCGATTTTTATGTTGAGAAAGGCGAAACAATAAATAAAACCGGTTTTCGCTACCTGTTTAGTTACATTAAGCCCTACCGCAAATTAATTATGCAACTGCTTTTGGGCTTTTTAACAGGCAGTTTGCTTAGCCTTATCCTGCCGTTTCTGACACAGGCCATCGTTGATGTGGGTATTACCACCAATAACCTTGATTTTATTGTTTTAGTGCTTATCGCCCAGCTGGTATTGACCATTAGCCAGACTGCGGTTGGTTTTGTGCGTAGCTGGATCATGCTTCATGTTAGTGTAAGGGTTGGTATTTCGCTAATCTCAGATTTCCTGATTAAACTGATGAAGTTGCCCATTCGTTTTTTCGATACAAAAATGATTGGCGACCTCCGCCAGCGAATAGATGATAACAACCGCATACAATCTTTTTTGACCGGCAACCTGATCAGCATGTCATTCGGTGTGTTTATGTTTATCATTTACAGTTTTATTATGGCCTACTACGACTGGCGCATACTGCTAATCTTTTATGCAGGAAGTATCTTATATATAGGCTGGATCCTGTTGTTCCTGAAGCGACGGAAAGAGATTGATTACAAACGCTTCGCTGTTTCTGCCGACAACCAGAGCAATGTTTATCAACTGATAACAGGTATGCAGGAGATAAAACTGAATAGCTGCGAGAAGCAAAAACGCTGGGAATGGGAACGAATTCAGGCCAACCTGTTCCGGGTTAGTATAAAGGGCTTAATGTTACAACAAAACCAGCAGGCAGGCTCTGTATTTATCAACCAGGCCAAAAATATACTGATTTCCTTTATCTCGGCCAAAGCCGTTATTGAAGGAAACCTCACCTTGGGGATGATGATGGCTGTTCAATACATTATTGGACAACTTAACGGCCCCATCAACGAGTTTATTGGTTTTATACAAACGGCACAGGATGCCAAAATAAGCCTGGAGCGGTTGGGTGAAATACACCAGCGTGAGGATGAAGAACCGGAGGGGGTTTCAAGAATTGCAGAGCTGCCAACATCAGGGCAGCGTATTTTAAACATCGAAAACCTGTCATTTCATTACGAGGGGCCACGTTCTCCACGTGTATTAAAGAATATTAATTTAGAAATTCCTGAAAACAAAATTACAGCTATTGTAGGGGCAAGCGGAAGCGGAAAAACAACTTTGCTAAAACTGCTTTTGGGATTTTATCCTCCCGATGAAGGAAAAATAAATTTAGGCGACATTGATTTTGACCAGTACAACATGGATATGTGGCGGAAAAAGTGTGGCACGGTTATGCAGGATGGCTACATTTTTTCGGACACCATTGCCAATAATATTGCTGTAGCCGATGATATCCCGGATAAAGACCGTTTGCTTCATGCGGTTATAACAGCTAATATACGCGAGTATATCGAAGGCCTCCCCCTTCGATACAATACCCGGATCGGACCGGAAGGAGTTGGATTGAGCCAGGGGCAAAAACAGCGGATTTTGATTGCCCGGGCTGTTTATAAAGATCCTGATTTCCTCTTTTTTGATGAAGCAACCAATGCACTGGATGCCAACAACGAAGAAAAAATCATGCAAAACATGAACGAGTTTTTTAAGGGGAAAACGGTTATTACGGTTGCCCACCGTTTGAGCACAGTAAAAAATGCCGATCAAAT
>JBKDZK010000144.1:0-23769 GCA_047971205.1 Draconibacterium sp. | reverse complement strand
AAAGCGTCTTTCTGAACGATCACTCTGCCGCCAAGGGAAGGCAGGTTCAGCGGAATGATGGTTCCCGGATAAGGAGCTGAAAAAGCCACATGTTTTTTACCCCATC
Source organism: Draconibacterium sp. (assembly GCA_047971205.1). Classification (GTDB taxonomy): domain Bacteria; phylum Bacteroidota; class Bacteroidia; order Bacteroidales; family Prolixibacteraceae; genus Draconibacterium. The sequence goes on along the minus strand of JBKDZK010000144.1, from coordinate 23,663 downwards.
CGCGGTTGGTAAAGTGCGTAAGAAACAATGATTCTCCGGTGATCAGCCTCGATCCGGCCGAAAGCAGTTTGTCGAAAAATCCGGCACCAGGATTTGATCCGTCACCCATTCGTGCCTGAAAATCAATTCCTTCTTCCATGTAAAGCATGGCTCCTGCTTCCGCAATTACGGTTTCGCCCGGATCCAACTCTACTTCTACCAGTTGTACATCATGTCCGATAATCTTGTAATCTATTTCGTGTGACTGCATAAAATGTTTTTTTGAAATGTTTTCCCGAAATTAATGGATTTGAGGCAAATAAAATCTGTAATCCGAATTTTTATCGATCTTTGCAAAAAGTAAAAACAGCAATGAACAGGCAAAACAACAGAAGCGGAAGCAGCGCCCGCAATACAGGGAAGCCGGGACGGCCCCCTAAAAAAACAGGACCGGCTCCAACAGGGAAAAGAGTTGGCAAGTCGAGACTGGTAGTCAAAGAAGAACCAAAGAAAGAATTTGCTCCGCGTAAATGGGAGAAAAAACCTTTTGCGCGTAAAACGCAGGCCGAGAAACCCGCGAAACAACCGAAAGACCGCACGCTTTCTTCGGAAGGGATGCGTTTGAACCGTTACATTGCCAATTCAGGAGTGTGCTCGCGCCGCGAAGCCGATACTTACATTACTGCCGGTGTGGTTACCATAAACGGAAAAGTGGTGACAGAGCTCGGAACCCGTGTAATACCGGGCGACGAAGTGCGTTTTGATGGCCGCTTGCTAAGTGCTGAAAAGAAAGTTTATTTATTGCTGAACAAGCCCAAAGATTTTGTAACAACTACCGAAGATCCTCACGCCGAAAGAACCGTAATGGAGTTGGTGCGGAATGCCTGTGACGAACGCATTTACCCGGTAGGAAGACTCGACCGGAACACAACCGGCTTGCTGCTTTTTACCAACGACGGCGATTTGTCGAAAAAGCTGACACACCCGAGCCACAACATGAAAAAGGTGTACCAGGTGAGTTTGGACAAACCTTTGACCAAATCGGATATGGAAAGAGTTGCCGACGGTTTTGAACTGGAAGACGGATTTATTGCGGCCGATGCGATCAGCTACATTGATGCGGAAGCGAAAACTGAAATCGGGATTGAAATACATTCGGGTAAAAACCGGATCGTACGTCGTATATTCGAGCATTTGGGCTACCGGGTTAAAAAACTGGACCGTGTGCTGTTCGCCGGGCTTACCAAAAAGAACCTGCCGCGCGGAAAATGGCGTTTTCTGACCGACAATGAGGTGAAATTCCTGAAAATGAATTAATTTCAACGACACAAATATTCCGTGTTTTCAGAAAAAGAGGAAGCCGGACATGGCCAAAATCGGATTCTGAAAACACATCCAAACATGATAGCCTGTGTTTTAGGTGATTGAACTGTGTAATTTAAACCCAAATTAGCTACTAATAACCAGATTTTGGAAAGGGACTTTTTACAGATAATACAGAAAAATCAGGGCATCATCCACAAAGTCTGCAATATTTATTGCGACACGGACGATGACCGGAGCGACCTTTTCCAGGAAATTGTAGCACAGCTTTGGAAATCATTCCCAACTTTCAGAGAGGAATCGAAGGTTTCGACGTGGATGTACCGGGTTGCGCTGAATACGGCAATTACGACCTTCAAAAAGAGCAAAAGAAGGCCTGATCAGAATCTTCTCACTTACGAGAATTTTCAGATTGTTGATGAAGCTTACGATACGGAAATCGAAGAGAAAATAAAAGAGTTACACAAGGCGATCAACTATTTAACAGGTATTGAAAAATCGATTGTTCTGCTCTTTCTCGAAGATAAAAAGTACGAGGAGATTGCACAGATCACGGGAATCACGCAGAATTATGTACGTGTGAAGATGAACCGGATCAAGAAGAAACTAAAGAAATTCATGGATACAGAAGCATAACAAATGGATTTAAACGATCTAAAGAAAACCTGGAATAAGCTTCCTGCCGGAAAGGAATTGGATGAAAGTCAGTTGCGGAGCATGCTGAGCAAGCGTACCGGCAGCCTGATTGAGCGAATCGACCGGAATATCAGAATCGGATTTCTGGTGTTGTTCGCTTTGATCCTGCTGTTTGCTTTCGACGACTTTTTTGTGTCGCCAACGGTACTGAAAAGTTTGCCGGAGGGAGTAAATGTTCCCCAATGGCTGGTGTTTCTCGGGGTTTTTAGCAACGCACTTATATTTACCACTTTCCTGTATTTTGTAATCAAATATTACCGGGTGCGGAAGAACTGCGACGTGATTTGTGATCTTCGGGAGACCTTGAAAAAGATCATCAATACCTTGCAGTTGTACAAAAGGCTGTTTTACCTGGCGCTGGCAACTTTTATGGTGGCAATTGGCCTGGCATTTATCTCGGGGCTTTACCAAGGTGTAAATGTCAGTATGACCAGTCAGGCAGGCGAAGTATTGCAGATCGATTCCGGAAAACTGGTACTGCTGATCGTAATCGGATTGCTTGTGCTGACCATTTTGGTGGGTGGAATATTTCTTTTCCTTCGGTGGGGATTCCGTAAACTTTACGGAAATTACATCAGCAAACTAAAGGCTACCCTTAAAGAGCTGGAAGGAATAGAAGACGAAAATCTATAATGCTCCTTTTATAGTTGGCGCTTAAAACCCCCGAAACCTAATCTTAAGTGTTTCAGCTGCAAAATGGCGAATTTACATTTTGTCAGTTTTCAGGAAAAAGACAGACAAATCTTAATTTTTGATTACCGATTTGTTACTTGATTATTGTGAATGCTAAATTCCGTGGTCTGACTGATATTTCTTAGCCATTTATCTTGGGGTGATGCTTATCTTTGTCGCAGCAAAAAACAAAGAAGATGACTTTAATAAAATCCATTTCAGGAATTCGTGGTACAATTGGCGGAAAACCGGGCGAAGGACTTAGTCCGCTGGACGTAGTAAAATTCTCGGCAGCATATGCAACCTGGGCAAAAGAGAAAGCTGGTAAAGAAAATCTTACAATTGTGGTGGGACGCGATGCGCGTATTTCCGGAGCTATGGTTAGCTCGCTGGTAGTGGCAACGCTTACCGGAATGGGATGCAATGTGGTAAACATTGGTTTGGCAACAACGCCAGCTACCGAAATCGCAGTAACTGAAGAGAAGGCCGATGGCGGAATTATTCTTACTGCCAGTCACAATCCCAAGCAATGGAATGCATTAAAGTTGTTAAACGCTTCCGGCGAGTTTCTGGATGCTGCAGAAGGTGCAAGGGTGCTGGAAATAGCGGAAAGCGAGTCGTTTGTTTTTGCCGAAGTGGATGCGCTCGGAACGGTTGTGGAAAAAGATTACACCGATACTCATATTGAACATGTGCTCAACCTCGAACTGGTGGATGTGGAAGCGATCCGCAAAGCCGGTTTTTCGGTGGCGGTTGATGCAGTGAATTCAGTGGGGGGAGTGGCCATGCCCGCACTTTTTAAAGCTTTAGGAATTGAAAAGGTGGTAGAGATCAATTGCGAAGCAACCGGGCATTTTGCGCACACACCCGAACCACTTCCTGAAAACCTGGTGGAGACCGCCGAAATCATCCGGAATGAAAAGGTGGACGTAGGCTTTGTGGTAGACCCTGATGTGGACCGTTTGGTGATCATCAGCGAAGATGGCAGCATGTTTAACGAAGAATATACGCTGGTTGCAGTGGCTGATTATGTACTTGCTCACACTCCCGGAAATACGGTTTCGAACCTTTCGTCGAGCCGGGCGCTGCGCGATGTAACTGAAAAACACGGACAAAGTTATGCAGCTGGCGCGGTTGGCGAGGTGAACGTGGTAGCTAAAATGCGTGAAACCAATGCGGTTATTGGCGGTGAAGGTAACGGGGGCGTTATTTACCCGACCAGCCACAGCGGCAGAGATGCCCTGGTGGGAGCTGCCCTGTTTTTATCGCACCTGGCCAAAAGCGGGATGAAGTGTTCGGAGCTCAGAAAAACATATCCCGATTACTTTATTTCAAAAAATAAAATTGAGCTGACACCCGATATCGATGTGGACGGAGTTTTGGTGAAAGTAAAAGAAAAATATGCAGCCGAGCAGGTGACAGATATCGACGGTGTGAAAATAGATTTCGCGGATTCGTGGGTGCATCTTCGTAAGTCGAATACCGAGCCCATTATCCGTATTTATGCCGAAGCCGGATCGATGGAGCAGGCCGCCGGACTGGCAGAGGAAATTATTGATGAGATAAAGAAAATGATTTAAACGCTTCAAAAGCAATACAATTCCAATAAAACTATCTGTCAAAGGACAGGTATCTTACCTGAACGCAAGTAAGTTTTAACAAGAAGCAAAGGGCACGATGTGCGCCGGTCAAGAGAGTTAAGCTATTGACAACTCTGAGGATTGCGTGAGTAAACATCGGGCTCTGAAAACAATTTTAAACATGAAAAAGAAGAAAAACATTGGAATAGTAGCGCATGATAACCGAAAGAAGGATATCATGGAGTGGGTGGCTTTTAACTGGAAAGAGTTAAGGCAACACGATTTGATTTGTACCGGTACCACCGGAAAACTGGTAGAAGATACCTTGAAGGAGAAATGCGAGAAACATGGCGAAGTGCCGCCAACCGTAACCCGTTTAAAGTCGGGGCCGCTGGGAGGCGATCAGCAGCTGGGAGCGATGATTTGTGAAGGAAAGGTGGATATCCTGATTTTCTTTTGGGACCCGATGCAACCGCAGCCACACGATGTGGACGTAAAAGCCTTGCTTCGAATCACGGTTCTTTACAACATCCCAACGGCTTCCAACCGTTCTACAGCTGATTTTATGGTAACCTCCGAATTGTTTCACGAAGAATATGAACCGATTTTGAAAGATTACCGCAGCTATATTACGCGGGATGTTGACATGGAGTAGGATTTTCCTCCTACTGTCAACCGTAAAAAATACAAATTCTTAATCAGATTGCTTCTTCATCAACAGGTGGGGAAGCAATCTTAGTTTTAGCTCCAAATATTTCGTCAATCTTTTTTAAAAATTTTACAAAGACTGCTTATTTCTGCAATTCTTTTTAATATTTTTGTGTATTGCACTTTAGTATACAGATGAAGAACAGTTTTTGGATAGCAGGGATAATGAGCGTGCTTGGTTTGCCGGGTATTGCTTCAGCGCAGGATTTTGAGGGGTTTGAAAACCTGTTTACTCCGGTCAGGACTTACGTCACATATCAATGTCCGGAAGAAATAAGCATTGATGGAAAGGCCTCTGAAGAGAGCTGGCAGAAAGCTGAATGGTCGGAGTATTTCGAAGATATAGAAGGAGACCTCAAACCGCGTCCTACCTATGAAACCCGTTTCAGAATGTTGTGGGATGCACAGAATCTTTACTACTATTTTGAGCTACAGGAGCCCCATGTTTGGGCGTATTACGACCGGCACGACATGGTGGTTTTCCACGAAAACGATATTGAGTTGTTTATTGATCCCGACCGGGATTGCTACAATTACTTTGAATACGAATTAAACGCACAAAACATATTGTTCGATCTTTTTCTGAACAAGCCTTACCGAAACGGGGCAAAACCGGACATTGAATGGAATGCTCCGGGTTTTGAAAGTGCCGTTTATGTGGGCGGAACACTCAACAACCCGGCAGATAAGGACCGTAAATGGTGTGTGGAAGTTAAAATTCCGTTCGCATCTTTTGCGCGCGACGAGCATTTTGAAGCGGCCGGTGACGGCGATGTGTGGAAGATGAACTTTTCGCGTGTGCAGTGGCATACCGAGGTGGTTGACGGGAAATACGGAAAGGTGAAGGACAAAGTAAGCGGTCGGAATTTGCCGGAGAACAACTGGGTTTGGAGTCCGCAGGGAGTAATCAATATGCACTTCCCCGAACGTTGGGGATTGGTTCAGTTTTCGGAAGAGCAGGTTGGCACAAGGAAAGTGTCTTTTCAAATGCCTTTGGATGAGTTGCTGGCACGGCATCTTTGGCTGGTGTATTACAAGCAGCAGCAGTTTCGGAACGAGAATCAGCGGTTTGCCGCTTCGCTGGAGGAGCTGCAGGTTTCGAAGTCAGGGATGGATAACGATGTCTCTTTTGAACTGGAAATGACTGCCACTGCCAATGATTTCAAGCTAAAATTAACGGCTGCAAACGGATGTGTATTGAGGCTCGACAATAGCAGTTTGCTTACGAAAACCACTAATTAAAACGATATGAACAAAAGTGACTTTGTCAAATCGTCGGTACTGGGCGGGATGATCTAGCACAGACAGCTTTTCTCTTTTGTCTTTTTCTTATACATTTGCGAACGAAACAAGATTGTTAAACTTTCGCAGGTGGCATCACCCTGCGAGTCAAAAAAGAAAAAAATGCAGAATGAATTGCTTTGGCTGGTCATGTTGCTGGCCAATTTCCTGATGATTATTTTGGCCTACCGCCTGTTTGGAAAATGGGGTTTGATCATGTGGATTCCCATTTCGGTAATTGTGGCCAATATCCAGGTTATCCAAACCGTAAAGCTTTTTGGTTTGGTGTCTACGCTTGGAAACATTGTGTATGCGACTTCATTTTTAGTTACCGATATTCTTTCGGAGAACTATGGGAAGAAAGAAGCCAAAAAAGCGGTGTGGATTGGTTTTTTTAGCCTTATTTCCATGACTCTTTTGATGAACATGGCATTGCAGTTTATCCCGTTTTCGGGCGATGATTTTGCAGCTACCGCCCACTCAGCCACCAGTACCATATTTAGCTTAATGCCGCGTATTGCCATTGCCAGTCTGGCGGCCTATCTGCTTTCGCAACGGCACGATGTATGGGCTTTTCATTTCTGGAAAAGCCGCTTTTCGAAAGACAACCAGCTTTGGATACGAAACAATCTAAGCACCATGATTTCCCAACTTATTGATAGTTCTGTTTTTGTGCTGATCGCCTTCTGGGGAGTATATGAAGGAATCGTTCTGCTCGAGATTTTTATTACCACTTACATTCTGAAATGGGTGGTGGCTGCTGCCGATACTCCTTTCGTTTACTGGGCAAAAGGTATCTTCCGGAAAAACCGTTTTTGGATGGATTAAGACATTGTGTTTGTTTATAATCTATTCTAATTGATTGGTTTGCGAGGTCTTCTATTGGTCTTTTGTTTAATCTATCTAAAAAAATACCTGCAGGTATCGAACATATTATTTTTTTGTACAACTTTGGTGCGCCTATTCTTTAGCTGAAAAGAAGAAGCGAAAAAGTCAGAAACAGAAAACAAGTACATGCCATCGCAAACTTTATTGTTTGGTTCAAGGTCCCGTTTTACAACAATATTTATTTTGCTGTTGATACTGCTTGCGAATACCACGAGCGGGCAGCAAAAAATGTTAAACGGTGTTGTTACTGACCGTTACTCCGGGGAACCGATTCCTTTTGTCAATATTATCATTAAACATTCTACGGTTGGAACTACCACCGACACGCTGGGGCATTTTAAAATTCCTTTTCCAAAGCTAACGGATACGCTTGCATTCTCCGCGATCGGATACCTGGCAGTGAATAAACTGATTCCGCGCGAGGACATGAGTTTCGTAGAGATAATTATGAGCGGGGAAGTGTTTGATATCCAGGAAGTGGAAGTAAGCCCCGACGAAGGGCCCATGCGGGATTTGTTTAATCACATAATGGCGCGGAAGGAGGACAATAATCCGGATCAGTACAACAAATTTTCGTATAAAAAATATACGCAGTGGGAGTACCAGATCAATAATGTGGGAGAAAAACTGCGGAATTCGAGGGCCTTTCGAAACAACCCGAACCTTTTGAAAATGGGAGAGGACAGCACGCATTTTTTGCCGCTTTATTTTTCTGAACAGTTGGTTTTTAACGAGATCCAAAAGGTGCCATCGAAAATGAAGTCCACGGTGTTGGCCGACCGCACAAACGGGGTGGGGGTGCTCAACGATCTGGAGATTTCGGGCTATACGAGTGCCCTGGACATGGAAGTGAATTTTTACGACAATCGTATTCCGCTGTTTACCCAGAATTTTGTGAGCCCGCTTTCCAATAACGGCTGGTACTACTACAAGTATTTTCTGGCCGACAGCGTTTCGGTGGATGGAGTAATGCACTACCGGGTACATTTTCAGCCCCGCAGAAGAGGCGAAAATACTTTCAACGGACATTTTATCACCGAAAATAAGTACTATTCGATTGTGGAGATCGACGGCGATCTTTCCAACACAAGCGGGATAAATTTTCTACGGAAACTTCACCTTAACAGCGAGTATTACTTTGTAAATGATTCAACGCCTTTCTACAAACGGAACAAAATCGACGCCTTGTTTGATTATGTTCCCTTTGAAACCCGGAACCAGGACGCCAAACGCTTGTCGCTTTTTTATACGCAAACGGCCACTATTGATGAGGTGGTTATTGACCCGGCGGGCGAGATAAAACTGAATACTCCCAAAGCAAAATACGAAACCATAAAATTGCCGGAAGCGCTGGAACGGGACTCTGCCTATTGGCAGATGAACCGGCTGGAGCCGCTTACCGAAACGCAGATCCTTTTGGGGCAGGCGATCGACTCGATCAGCCAGATCCGACAGGTAAACACGGTGAACAACCTGGCCCGGATGTCGGTAACCAGTTATTACGATCTCGGAAAATTTGAAATAGGGCCTTTTACCAGCTTTTACAATACCAACAAGGTAGAAGGAAGCAAGCTGTTTTTTGGGGCACGAACCAGCGAGGAAATCAGCAAACGTTTTATGGTTTGGGGCGGACTGGGATACAGCACCCGCAACGAAAAGATTTCGGGTATGCTGGGAGCAGGCTATAAATTCAAAACCATTTACAGGCAGGTTTTTAAGCTGTCGTACGACGATAAAATGATCCGTCACGGCGAAAACGAAAAAATTCTGTACCTGTATGAAAATGCGTTTACGGCCACTGAGAACAACCTGGTTTCGCAACTGCTGAAAAACAATCCGCTGGATGAAATGTACCGCGAACAGAAAATAGCCGCACAATACGAAAAAGAGTGGTACCCGGGTTTAATGAACAAGCTGATTCTGAACTACACGCGCCACTACTCTCCCGAGTTTTATCCTTTCCTGAGGAATGGCGAACCTGTGGGCTCTGTAGCTGCCACCGAGATCAGTCTGGATACCCGTTTTTCGCGCGAGGAAAAGGTCGTGGACAAAGGATTTTTGCGGCTTTACATGGGCTCCGATTTTCCGATCGTTCATTTTACGGTTGCTGCCGGGCAGGTTTATTCCAACAACGAACGTTCGTATTACGGCCGGGTAGCATCTACCATTGCGCAGGAAGTGTATATGGGAATGGCGCGTTTCGACTATGCGCTGGAAGCCGGTGCGTGGGTGGGCAAATTGCCTTATACTATGCTGGATATTCCGCGGGGAAACGAAACCTACGGCTTGTACAGCTACGACTTTAACCTGATGAACTACCTCGAGTTTGTGCACGATAAATATTTCCATGCTTACATGGAATACCACTTAAACGGGTTCTTTTTCCGGCGGGTGCCGATACTGAAAAGAGCCAATTTCAGGGAGGTGTTTTCAGCCAAACTGCTGGTGGGCTCGGTTAGCGATAAACACCAGCAAGTCGTTAGCTTCCCGGTGCCGGTGCACAACATGGAAAAGCCTTACATTGAACTGGGAGCTGGCGTCGAGAATATTTTAAGTATGGCCCGTATCGAAGCCTTGTGGCGTGTACAGCCAAAGTCGGTGATAGGGGCGCCGCAATTTGGAATCCGTGCCCGTTTCGAAATCGTACTCTGATCGGTTCCGCTTGTGTCAGTTCTCCGTGCCGGAGGATTCAGTTTCCTCGCGTAACAAATATTTTATCAGAAACCTTGGCCGGCTGCCAATGTTGAGGACTTCGTCAGTATTGTATGGCAACACCCGAACAGAAGTTGAATCATTCTCAGAGGCCAGGTAATCTTTCACCAGTTGTATGCGCGTATTTTCGCGGGCCAGAACAACACTGTCCACTTTTTCTTTGGGCGCAAGTAGCTGCTCATAATCCTGGATCAGCAAAGAATCCATCCCGCTTTTTTCTTTCAGATAGGCTTCGTATTCCTTCCGGTTGGAGTTGGGCGTTTTTTGACGTTCCAGCTGGTAGTTCTGGTGAACGATTTCCTTTGCGGCATCCACTCTTTCCAGTTTCCGGTCGTTCAGGTATTGCATGTCAATTTGCATTTCGGGTTTCATTTCCTCCAGTTTCAGCAACAAGTCAATACCGCGACGTTGTTTTCCGGTGAGCATGGTGTCGTCGTAAACAAATGTGATTTCTTCGAGCTCGTCGGGTTGTGCCCCCAGCAGATTTCCCAAGGCTTTAAAAGGCGAGGCAACAATTTTTACGGTAAACTGCTTCAGGGTGGTCCATACAATTCGCCCGATGCGGGTTCTTGGATCCGACAAATCACCGGTTACCGGAATGTCGAGTTTTACATCGCCGTTGATGTCTTTCAGAATAAACAAAGCCAGTTTTAGCGGAATATCGTACAATCCCCCGCTTTTTCTTCCCAGTTCCACGTCGCGGATGATCAGGTTGTTTTTACTGTTGAGTTGGCGTTTGTCGATCGTTGTTTTGCTTACGTAGTACATGTCGCCAAACAATATGGGCAGCCCGGTGTAATGCTTGGAGTAGATGTTGATATCCGGCAGCTGAAAGTCAGATAAAACGTATTCCAGATCGATTTTTGACAGCAGATCGTACGGATTCACCCCGATCCTGGCTTCCAGTTTGCCACGCTTGTTCAGCAGCATGTTGGCATTCAGTGTCAGCCAGTCGGTATCAAGCGACAGGTTTTCGGTATTAACTTCGATTTTGGAAAGTTCGTAGTTAAACTCTTCCCGGAAACGTTTGTCGCTAAAATCGATCCATCCGTTATTTACCTGCAGGCTGTCAATAAAAAATGAATAAACGGTTGCTTCTTCCTCGTCTTCGCTGATTTCATTCTCTGCCGATTCTACCAGCATCTTTTCAAAATTGAACAGCGAATCAGCCAGTTCAAGGTACATGTAGGGTTGGTCGAACGTTACCTTACCGATTTCAGCCTGGTATTTTAAGGGTTTCATTTCCTTTAAACGAGCTTTTGCTTTAGTAACTCCCAGTACTTTTTTCCCCTCGCTGTCGGTGATGGAAACACTGTCGATCCGGGCATCTCCCGATAAAAGGAATTCGGAGAGGTCTTCCTGCGATCCGCTGAAACGGATGTCGGCCGTAAGCGTTCCGTCGATCGAATTAAAATGCATTTGTTGCTGAATGTAGGGCAGCATTATTTCCAGATCCATGGCGGTAAGGCTGGCTTCGCCGGTATAGACACCAGTTTCAATATTGTAATCAAAGCTACTGCTGAAGCTGCCGCCCGTTCCGAGATCGAAGGCAATGTCGGCCTTGCTGTCCTGTTCGCCTCCCCAATACAAATGAGGGATCAGAAAGGTAATGTCTTTAACGGTTATGGTGTTTTGGATGCTTTGGTCGGTGTAACTTAAGCGGCCCCGGTCAATCTCCAGGTTGTTCAGGTCGAAACTGTAGGGCGAGGATTCCGTTTCCGCGGCAAGCGTATCTTCGGATGAATAGAAGGCAAGCAGGTCATCAAAATTGAACAAGGTGTCCTGCTGGGTGATCTGTGCATCGAGGTTGACCGCTTTGAACTGCTGAACAAAGATTTCCTTTTTAAAGAGGCGAAGCGGTTTCAGGTCAACCACCAGGGTGTCGAGTGCCACAAAAATATCCTGATCGTTGGATTCAAACATTTTTGCGTTGCTCAGCTGTACGCGTGATGTAAAATAGTTGATGTTGATTTTTTCAATCGAAAGCTTACGTCCGGTAAGCTCCTTACCGTGTTTATTCAGGTAATTTCTTGCCATGCCGGGCGAAAAAAGCAGGAAGGCAACGACCAGTAAAATAATAAGGAGCAGTATGCCTGCAATAATTCGTTTCCCGATTTTTCCTTTTGGGTTGTTTTCAATGGTTTTCATGTACGTGAACTTGTCCTTGTTGATAATCTAGCCGGCATTAAAGTTAGTGAAATTCAATGCAGGTAAAAGTGAAACGACCCAATTCGAATCGTTTGTATTTAAATTGTAAAAAACAGATGAATTTATTCCGATTGCCCGGAGTTTCTCTCAAACCAAGCCATCCGAGATTCCAATCTGGCAAGGAAAATAAGCGGTAAGTATTCGGAGGCGTTTACTCCGAACGCAAAGGAATGTGTATGTTAAACGTGCTTCCGTCGGTTTTTTGCCCCACTGCATCTGCCGAGCAGGCGGCATACAATACAAGCGGGTACCCCGATTCGTCGATTAGCAATTGCGGACGTTCGAGGTTGCTTACTTTCAGCGTGTCTCCACCGGCGAGTATCACCTGTTTTTTCATAAAGAACGAATGTTCCGGTTTGGTCCAGGCAATGCCGTCTTCCGATTCCAGGATTGCCAGTCCGGGTTTGCCCGAAGTAATCCGGCCGGTGAAGTCTTTCAGTACCGAATAGAATTTTTTGTTTTGGGTGTGGTACCACACAAAGGGATCTTCGCCGTTGGCCAGCGTTCCGTCATCGTTTCTCACATCAAAAACAAAGGCGTCGGTGGCGGTAAAAGGACCTGTTGGCGAATCGCTAATGGCAACGCCGTGCACGCCTTTCCAGTGCGGTTCGTATAAATTTCCTTTGAAATAAAGCAGGTATTTTCCATCCGAGGGGCGTTGCACAACCGAGGGGTTCACTGCAATAATATTATCGGGTTTGGCTTCCGTACCTTCCGGCGACGGGTTTACAATGTTGTCGGGTTTTACGCGTGTACGGGGCGAAATAAGCGGTTTGTCGGAGCGGGTGAAATTGCCATTCATAAGATCGTCGAACGAAGCGAACTCAATGACTCCGATACACTGGCTTTGCTGAACGCGGTTCCGCAGGTTTACATGCTCGCCGGGAAACCCTGGTGCTTGCAGGCCCGGATCTTTGCCGCCAACATAGTAGAGGTAGTATTTGCCGTTGAATTTTTGAAGGTGCGGGTTATGCGCCATTTGTGCGTCCCAGGCACTGGAGTCGCCTTCGGCTGCACGTCCCTGTAAAACTATCTTTTGGAACTTAAAATCGCGGTCGGGATAATCCGATATGGCATAAGCAATTTTCGAATACAATACCCACGAATCGCTGAACGGAGGAATACTGTCGCCACATTCCCAAGTTGAATACAGCATGTGGTAGCGGCCATCGTCTCCTTTCACTACACTGGCTCCCCAGATAAAACGGTCGGGGTCGTTCAGCGCCGAAGGCCCTTCCAGGATGTTGTCTTTCAATTCGGCACTAACGGGTAATGCAGCAATGGTAAAGTTATCTTGTTTCGGGTCGGAGCAGGAGGAAAAGGCGATTAAAAGCAATGCCAGCCAAAGCAGTTTATTCATGACGGTCTCGATTTTTCCGCAAGATACACATTCCATGACAACCAGAGAAACCTGTTATTCCGGTGTCAGCTCAATTTTCTGAACGTTCTTGGCAATTTCAATCCGGTTGATCAGCGAGTCAATAACGGTTTCATACAGCTGGTCGCCCAAAACTAGGTCTTCAATTCCGTCATCGATGTTGGGGTTGTCGTTTACCTCCACCACGTACACTTTTCCGCCGATCATTTTCAGGTCCACGCCGTAAAGTCCGTCGCCGATCAGTGCCGCAGCTTTTAAGGCGGTTTTCAGAACAATTTCCGGAACATCAGCGATGCTGAGTGTTTCGGCGTCGCCGGCCTGGTCTTTTTCCATTACTTTCCAGTTGTAGATCTGCCAGTGGTTTTCCGACATGTAGTATTTACAGGCAAACAGCGGTTTGTTGTCAAGGATCCCGATCCGCCAGTCAAACTCCGAGTACAGAAATTCCTGGCACACCACCATGTCCGAGCGTTTGAAAAGTTTATCGAGCGCTTTCATGGCATCTTCTTCGTTTTCCACCTTGAATACACCCAGCGAGAAGGCGCTGTCGGGTTGTTTGAGTACCAACGGAAAGCTCATGGTTTCGAGCTGTTTCCTGGTAAAAAGGTTCTTGGTAAAGACCGTGGTTTGCGGCGTCGGAATTTTATGCTTTCTGAATATCTCGTTTTGGTAGATCTTGTTCGAGCACTTCAGTATCGACCACGGATCGTCGATCACCACCAGGCCTTCGGCATAGGCAATGCGCGAAAATTCGTAGGTGTAGTCGTCCACGTTGGTGGTTTCCCGGATAAAAAGGGCATCAAACTCGTTGATTTTGTCGATGTCTTTTTTGGTGATAAACTCAACGTACATGCCTTTCCGGTTGGCAATGGTCTTAAATTTCTGCAACGCCACTTCCGACGACGGCGGCGTTTCCTCGTCGGGCTTTACAAGGATGGCGATGTCGTACTTGAAGTTGGTAAGCTTGGGTTTGGTAAAGCGTTTTTTGCTGAAATACTTCTGTGCAAATTCGTACATGTGATTCAGCTCTTTGTCGCTTAGCTTGGGCAAGGTAAGCACCTGTATGTCTTTGATCAGCCACTTGTCGTGTTTAATAAAATCGACACGGAACAAAGGAGCTTCGAAAAGTTGGTAAAGCTTCATGGCCAGCGACTTAAATCCGCGGGTGCTGGTTTGCCCAAAAAATACCTTGAGTGAAAAACTGTTGGTTTTTTCTTTGTTCAGCGCCCGGTTTATCTCTTCTTCAATGTCAAAAGCCGCCGAATGTACCACGTTCAACAGCCTGAAATCGCGGATTGTGGCTGTGCTGGGAATGACGCGTTGCCCCCGTGCCGAAGCCAGCAGCGAAACATAGTAGCCGTAGCTTTGGTATTTGTACGAACTACACAGGTTGAAGATTCTGAATTCGGTGCTGTTCTGGTAAACCGGGTTGCTGATGTATTCCTTTACCGTAATAATCTTGGCTTCCACCTCCATAAACGACCACTTGTAGGGCTGGTTGATCACAATAACGTTGGTGGTTTTATTGGTAGGCGAATACACGTTGGTGGTGCATTCCATCTTTACGGCATCTTCGCCTTCCGAATAATAGTCGGTTTTCCCTGAAACAATTTTGAAGCCGCGGGCCTGGTACCAGGCAATCAGTTGCTTGTTTTTGGAACTGGCTTCGAGCAGAATTTTTTCGTACTGGTTGCGGTTGGCCAGTTCAAAAACATGTTTCAACAGGAGGTCGCCATAGCCTTTGCCCTGAAGTTCGGGTAAAATAGCAATCGAATAAATGCGGATCGATCGCTGGTATTTAAACAAAGTGATAGAGCCGATCGCGTCTTTTCTTCCGTTTCGGACTTCAACGATCAACACTTCCTGAAATTCGCTTACGATACTGTGGCGGATGTTTTTTCTTGAATTTTGCTGAAAGGGAGAAAAACATAACTTTTCCAGCTTAACGAGGAAATCAAGGTCCTCAATGGTCGATTTTCTGATGCTCACGTTCATGATTTTATATACTCACAGGCAAACAGCGGGTTAACTGTCGCTTGATAAACAACCATTTATTTTTGTTCTTTACTCTATTGGGAGAATAGTGTGAGAATCGCATTTAATTTCTTGCTAATTAATTGTTTGCGTTCTTTTCTGCTTTCTCTTTTAACGGGAGTGAATATACAGATATTTCAAATTGAATGTTCGATTGTCCGCTTGTTCTTGAAAAAAATAATAAGACCGAATATTTGGGCAATATTTTTAATGAAAAAGCACTGTGGGGGACGGCTTGAACAGATTTCTCTTTGTAAGTTGAGGAATCGGAATAGCTGGTGTTCATTCCTATCAGAAACCCTTGGGTGTGTCACTGACTGTCATTTTGAGCAGAAGATGCCCATTTATAAGTATCTTTTATATCGCTAAATTAAATGTTAGTCAGTCTTCTTTCGTCCGGGATCACGGACCATCATGGAACAACTTTCTTCGCCGGACGAGACGTGGACCACTACTTTGCCCGGCGCTTTGCACCGGGTTATTAATATTTGACACTTTCAGTGTCTGTTTTATCATCACCCAGAATGGGGGAAATATATTTCCGGAGCATCTATTTTTCCGGTGTTTTTTCAATGCGAGCCAAGGCGAAAATAACGATCAGCATAACAAAAGCGAGCCCGGCCCCGGTCAGGAAGGCGGCGTCGAGTCCCTTTAAAGCATAAAAAACACCCACCAGTAAAGGGCCAAAAGTTTGCCCCGCGCGTAGCACCATCGAATTGAGCGACATAAAAGCGGCGCGTTCGTTCATGGCGGCAAAACCCACCATCATGTTCTGAATGGAAGGAATGATAACGCCGTGCCCCACGCCAAAAACGATCACCGAGAAGCCCAGCATCCAGTAGTTTCCGGAAATTAGCATCAGCAAAGAGGCCGCAAGGTAGGCGCTGCTGCCCAGTACCAGTTGCCTTTTTAGTCCCAGCAGCTGGTTGATTTTTCCCAGTTGTGAGCTCATAAGCGCCGTGGTAACCGACATCAGCGACATCATCAGGCCGATGTGGTACGAATCGGCTCCCAGCCGTTTTTCCATCATCAGTGGGAAATAGGTAAGGTAAGTACCGTACAAAATCAGAAAGATCATAAAATTGATGATCAGCAACCCCCAAACGGTTCGTTGGTTAATGGTTTTCCAAACGCGTCCGAAATAAGAACGCAGCCCGGATTTGTTGTGGGGTTCCGGATTGTTCAGTCCGTTCATTACCCAAAAGCCCAGTGGAATGGCGAGCAAGGGAAGCAGGAAAATGTACTGCCAGCCAAAAATGGCAATAACGCCGCCCAGCGCGGGGTAGGAGGCGGTACCAATGCTCAGGACACTGGCATTGTAGCCCATCACGGCGGTGCGTTGTTTGCCTTCAAACAGGTCGCCCACCAGGGTTATGTTCATGCTCGACAGCGAACTGGCGCCCACACCCTGCAAAAAGCGAAGCCCCAGCAACCAGTAAAAGCCGGGAGCAAACATACAGGCTGCGCCAGCTACACCAAACAAAAAGAGCGAGGGGATCAGTACCTTTTTTCTGCCGTAGTGATCGGCCAGCATTCCGGTAAAAGGTGTCAGGAAAATACCCGGCAAGGTGAAGGCGACTATCAGTAAACCCACCTGTTCAGGGCGAATGTCAAAATAACGGATGATATCGGGGAAAGCCGGGGTGATACTGGCCACACCCATCATGGCGGTGAGTGTAACGCCAAATATGATGTAAAGATTTTTATTTCTGAATACCGATTCGTCCTTCATGTTCCCTGATTGAATCCAACCAAAGGTACGCAAATTCAGAAAACAGTGTCAGAAACAATATGGCCAGAGCTCCGCCGAGTACCCACGGTTTGAGATTTTTGAGCGGAAGTTCCCCTGATCCGAGCCAGGCAAACCATTTTGTTTGGGTGAATTTCATTTTCCGGTTTATCAGCCACTGGTCGATGGAGTACGAACCACTTCCACTCAGGAAAAGCGTAAATCCGCTGGCAATACCCAGCACCCCGATTTGCCATTCGTCGAGACAAGTGGTGCCGATCCAGCCCGAGCCCAGTAAAATGCCGGTAGCTAATCCGAAAACACCCAAACTCATCAGGCGGGTAAAGAAGCCAAGCATGATGAGCAGGCCAACAATTGCTTCAATAATGGTGAACACCACCATGGCCAGCCACAGCTGCTCGGGGTGGGTGACCAGGTGCTCGATAATGGGTTTTATCCCGAGTGCGTTGGGAAGAAAGTGGTTAAATTTTTCGCCAATGTATCCCGCTACTTCGGGGTCCAGTTTATCCACCAGAATTACTCTGCGCCAAAAGGCGGAAAAATAGGTCCAGCCAACTACCAGCCGGATCGACAAAGTAAAAAGTCCGGCCATGTTGTTGCCCGGTATCTGCATATTATTTTTCATTGTAATGTATTAAACGCTTGTTTGTATGGTGCTTATCTCCTTAGCGGTTTTGTGCAAATGGCCGTTAACTGAAAGAAGAATCCTTCTTTCGATGATAGAGCGGCTGATTGCATTCTTTGACCAAGCAAAACTTTGCTTCAGGGATAAGCCTGTAATTTATTTGGTAAATAAATGTGTTGGGAGCGGCTGATTACAGCAGATCAAACTTTAAGCGTTTGTAGAGGATGTAAAGCGGTTGTTTGCCGGGCTCCTCTGTGCGCGAAATAGCCGGAAATAACGGAGCTTCGGCTTTTCTTTCGGCAGGGAGATGCAGCGTTCCCGGTGTAGTGGCGAGTAATTTCTGCGGGTTAAGCTGAGGCGTAGTAACAGAAGCCAGGTTTACCTGTTCCGAAAGCTGGCAGCTGTGCCCCGAGGCCGGAGTTGCTTTGGTTTGATTGAGCGGGCGGTGGTAGTCGGCACCGATTGCCTTAAAGGCAGGTTCTTTTACCGAACACGAAGCCAGCGCAAACAAAGCAAAAAGTACCAGCGGTACCTGCCGTAAAAAATGAATATGTCGCCTGAGTTTTTGCATCCTTTCGATTGACTAAACACGCAAGTATAGTAAAAGTTCGGGATGCGGGCGAACATGGAACGACGTAAATTCCTTTAGCAACTTTTGAATCGCGTGTAGCTGATTACAAGCGTTTAGCGCCTAAATAGTACAATAGTAGTTAATTATCGGAAGGCTGCGAGCTTCTGATCACAACGAAAAAGTGCAGACTTAGGAAGTGGTATCTTATTTCAATTTCTCGCGGCTTGGGTGGGGGCAATGTTAAAACCATTGCCGTTTGCGAAACAAGAGTACGCCCAAAAACGACAGGAGCAGCGAACCCATCAGAATGGCAGGCATTGCCCACGCCGCGTTCTCCATAAAGTTGGGCACGTTCATACCAAACAAACTGGCAATCAGGGTGGGGATCATCAAAATGATGGAAATAAGTGTGAGTTGTTTCATCACTACGTTCAGGTTGTTCGAGATAACCGAGGCAAAAGCATCCATCATGCCAGCCTGGATGTCTGAGTAGATCTGTGCCATTTCCAGCGCCTGTTTGTTTTCGATAAAGGCATCTTCCAGCAGGTCTTCGTTGATCTCGGTGGTGATCTGTTTGGATTTCCGAAGCTTGGCCAGTACAATTTCGTTGGCTTTGATAGAGGTGATGAAATACACCAGGCATTTCTCCATTTTCAGCAACTTGTTCAACTCTTTGTTCTTGATCGATTTTTCCAGGTCCTGCTCGATCAGCGAAGTCATGTGGTTGATCTGTTTCAGGTAGCGCAGGTAAAGGTTGCCCGAGCGGAGAAACAAGCGAAGGATGAAATTGATGCTGTCGGTGATTTGCTGGTATTGCTCGCGGAAAGGCGAAGGTTGTCCCATGGGCAGCACCTCGTTGTCTTGCAGACAGAGTGTCACCGTAAAATTGTCGGCGATAAAAATGCCAAGCGGAACGGTCTGAAACGGCACGCCGTTGTTCCTGCTCTCCACCGGAATGCGGAGGATAATCAGTGACCAGCCGTCGTCAGATTCCACACGCGGGCGTTCGTCCTGGTCGAGTATGTCGATGATAATATCGTCGGGTAATCCAAATTGATCGGTCAGTTTTTTGATTTCGTCAGGAGTTGGGTTGGTGACGTTGATCCAGCAACCTTTGCGCGGTTCATTGATTTCAACATAGCCACCGAATGTTTCGAAGATTTTAATCATGGTGATGTCTCCTTACCTGTTTTGCTGTAAGGAAACAGAAGGTCCCTTACAGAGCGTTACTACTAAATTTCTTATGACACGGGCCTTCGTCCATTGATGTTTTCCTTAGATTTACGGGTGCAAAAGTAAGGCTCTTGCGGCTATTTTGTCCTCTCTTCTCCTTTTTTCCCGGAAGTCTTAACCTTGGCGGTGGGCTGAGTGGCTTATATGATTTGATTTTTTCCCTGATCGATTATTTGCTTTTTCCCTTGAAATCAGGTTCTCGCGAAGTATGAAAGAGACGCAATGATCGTAAAATCGGATACAATAAAATATTCATTGCGGTCTTCCCGAGAAACCTTAAGTTCTTTACTTGACGTTTCTGTTTCTTCATCTGAAATATAGATCAGCATTTTTTTCTCCCGACAGCAACCAGAATAATTCCCACTATAACCGTAGGCAACCAAAGTATAAAAGAAAACATGCCAATTTTACTGACAACAGGATTTATGTTTCCCCGGAGGTAAACACTGAAGCTCCTATAATAAACATGAACGCTGCTAAGATGCTTATTCCAATTCCCAATTTACGAGTGCTTGTCATAGTTGTGAATTTATTTTTCGTAAAGATTTTTTTCTAACGCCAGAGGATAGCAGGTTTACAATGTGTCGGTTTTTAGTGTTTTCAACAACTCGGGCAATCCTAACCGGATTCCCAAGATAATAAAATGGAGGAGGATAGAATAGATGAATCCAAGCCTGATTCGGATGTAGCCAAATGCCAAGCCATAAACCATAAATGGTAAAAGAATGATGGGAGTCAATAGCAGGTTCGTTCCATTGAGATTTATACTCATTAAATGGAAAAAGGCAAAAAATACCGCCGATGAATAAAAGATTAACCCGGGATTATTGTTCCAGGATTTCTCTGTCTTTTCCAGTTGTTTTCTTCCTAACCAGAGGGCTATTCCAATCACACCGCTTATTATCAGAACATAAAAATAGGTGGATAAGGAAAGCAGCAAGTAGGATTCCGGTCGCCATAAAAGGGCACCGGTGAAATGCAGGATTAAGATGCCTGCTATGAGCGATACCGAAACGATAAAGTAGTTGATTTTAAACCGCGTGAGAAACAAACGGAAGGCTGTCTCTTCAAGCAAGGGAACCAATAGCGCCGATGTAAAAATGAAATAGGGTTTAAAACTTATGCTTTGTTGAGTCATTGCGTCAAGGACAAGGTTTACAGCAGAAGATACTTCGCCAATAAGGTTTAGTTTTTTCATTAAGGTAAAAGGTACATTGGCAATTACTAATCCGATGTAGGTAAGAATAAGAACTTTAAGGACGATGACAATTTTTGATTTTATCGCTAAGTCTTGGGCGGCCTCAAAATGAGGTTTTTTCAGAAAAGTAAGTAGATCACGTCGGGTGGATGTTGGTTTCATTGAAATTTCTCTTGGCTGGTTTATAATTTGTGTTCTGTTATTGCTTCGGTACGGTTGTCAAGTCCGTGTCGATAAGATTCAGTTTTAACGGTTGTTATTAATCCTGTCCCAATCGTTCCCTGATTTGGTTAAGAATCTCAATGTCTCTTTTTCTTATTTCTCCTTCACGGTTGGGCGGGCAGTTTAGGATCAGGATATTGTCTTGCGCCGTGGCAACTTTGTACATTTCAACCAATTCATCGACGGGTTTAAAAACGGTATCCGTCGTGTTATAAAACCATCGCTGGCTAATGCAAACCGTAGATTCCCAGGGCATGTAATATTCGTTTCCGTTGTGGGTAAAAATCTTGGGGTCATTTTCTACCGGTAAATAGGGGTCTCCCAATCTAAAATCGCTTGGGAAATACCGAATAGGGTAGCCCTCTTTCTGGTCTTTGGGTAACACGGGGTGATGATCCGGATCTTCCGGAAGGCCAATCGACCAGTTGGTACCCACCTGGCATTCCGGTTCTCTGGATTTTATGGTTTGGTAAATTTCGTTCAAAGGCCATCGGTGATTGGCTTTGGTCCAGCCCCCATCAAACCAAAACTCGACAACCTCCGTATATTTTCCAGAAATATCCAGCAGCTCATTCAGCTGGTTGATCATGTACGCATTGTAAGCACTGTCCAGTAATTCATTGCCAACATCTCCGTTGATATTCCGGTCCCACAACGAATAATACAAGCCCAAACCCACTTCGTGTTTTTTACAGGCTTTGGCTACTGCTTCAACCACGTTGGTTGTATTGCCCGAATTTGCCACATCGTATTCGGTATATTTACTGTCCCACAGGCAAAATCCGTCGTGGTGTTTGGTAATTAAAATAACATATTTCATCCCTGCATTTTTAGCAGTTTCAATCCACTGTTCTGCGTTAATGGCGGAAGGGGTATAGGATGACGCGGGCAATGAACCGTCCGTCCATTCCATATCATGAAAGGTGTTGATTCCAAAATGAATAAACATGCCGTATTTCCGTTCAATCTGTTTTAACTGGGCCTTGCCGGGTTTAGTCGACGGTACGGGAAGAATCTCTTTAGGTGTATAGGTACACGAGAAAAACAGGTTTCCGATAATTAGTAGTGCCAGTAGATTTTTCATAGCGATGGTTTAGCTGAATTTTTACGTTTATGGAAGTGTAAATTACACTTATTTTGCGATTGTCGGTACCCGCGTGGGTTTATTGTCTGTGATTTTTGTTGCCCCCGTTCGTGAAGCATTTGTCTTTTATGTTTTGAAAATGATACCGGTGTTTTTACAATACCACAAGATACAATTTTGCAGTAGCGAAGGAATGATATTATGCATTGTAATATCGTTTAAGCTGGTTAAATTTGGTAGCGGTGAACTGTTGGAAGCGGAACAAAAGCCTTGGGGGTTTTCCGTAAAAAATACAACGAACTGAAATTAAGAACTATTCTTTAACTTCGGCTTATGACAACAAATCAATCCAGTACTGTCGGTATCGACTTTACTCAACGTAACGTGGGCATCGACCTTTTCAGGGCCCTTACCATGTTTGTAATGATCTTTGTAAACGACTTCTGGAAAGTTCACGACGTGTCGAAATGGCTGGAACATGCCAAATGGGGAGAGGATTTTATGGGGCTCGCCGATGTGGTTTTTCCCTGTTTCCTGTTTGTGGTGGGCATATTTCATCTTCACTGATTGGAATATTTATCGTTTCGGTGCCGCCGGAGATTCCTTCGAGAGAGAAAAGGTCCTTGTTTTGGCGGATAATCACATAATCGATGCTATCGCCCATGTAATCGCTAAAAAGAAAATACTTCCTGATTTCAACTTTGTCGATGGTATCGCCTACAACCGGGTGAAGTTCGTATACCTGGCTTTGAGCCGAAAGAGTCAGGCTGCAAAGTGTCAAAATAATTAGAGTAAAAATTCTATTCACTTTTATCGTTTTTTGTGTAAGGTATGCAAGTGTGTCGTCTTCTTGGATTTGTAAATCCCTGCTGCCGTGCGATTGCATCGCGTGGTTTTCAAGCAATCGTGCGGCAGCTTACTTCAGGTTTTCTTCAAACAGTTTAAAAATGCGTTTGTATTCGTCGGTCCAGCTGCTGGGTTCGGTAAAGGCGTTCGCTTCGACGGGGTACACCGCCAGTTCCCAGTTTTTCTTGCCCAGTTCGATCAGCCGCTGGCTCAGGCGCACAATGTCCTGGAACTGCACATTGTTGTCGACCATGCCGTGGCACATCAGCAGGGCGCCTTTCAGACCTTCGGCAAAGTAAATGGGCGAGCTTTGCACATAGGCCAGGCTGTCTTCGGCGGGCGTATTCAGAATGTTGGAGGTGTAGCCGTGATTGTAATGCGCCCAGTCGCCAATTTCTGGACTGCCAATCCAGGCTTCGTCGCGTTGGCGGTCGAGCAGGTCGAGGTTCCCTGTTGCCGGGTCGAGCAGTAATATCCAGCGGTCTTTGTTATCGGCCGAAAGCGCCACCACTACCGCCAGGTCTTCGCCGGGGTACCAAAGCGGTCCGGTAATGTTAATCTAATAATTCCCCTTGGCTATGCCATGGGGTTCCGCTTTTTCTCCCTCATTGAGGGGAGATGTCAGCCTCTATGGCTGACAGAGGGGTGAAATAAAGAAAATTCGATTTTCAGCGA
>JBKDZK010000143.1:0-7755 GCA_047971205.1 Draconibacterium sp. | reverse complement strand
CAAACGGGGCATTCATTTTTGCCGTACTCCGTTCAATTACTGATACCGTAATAAAAAACAAACAAAACATTATCGGTTCTTTAAATACTATTGCCAATTTGCAAACTGATTAGTAACAAATGCTTTATAGAGGGCAAAGAGCTTTTAAATTTTACCAATTCACTAAGATTTTTATTCATTTTAAATAAAGCGTCAGGCTTTCGATGTAAATTGATAATTTTGGTCAGCATAGAAAATATAGCAGAATGAAGGTCATAGACACCATAAAAGCAGCAAAAAGTACCGTGTTCTCATTCGAACTTTTGCCGCCCCTGAAAGGGAACGATGCCTCGAAACTGTATCAGACCATTGAGAGTCTGACAGAGTTCGATCCAAAATACATCAACATTACGACCCACCGCGATGAGGTGGAGTTCAAGGAAATGAAAGACGGTTCGATTGTGAAACGTACGGTTCGCAAACGCCCGGGAGCAGTGGCAATAGCTGCTACCATTCAGCACAAATACAACATTCCGGTGGTACCGCATATTTTATGTGGAGGCTTTACCAAAAGTGAAACCGAACACGTGCTGATAGATCTTAATTTTCTCGGAATTAACAATGTGCTTGCTTTGCGTGGTGACGGAATAAAAGGGCAAAGCGTGTTTCACCCAACCGAAAACGGTCATGCAAATGCCAACGAGTTGGTGGAGCAGATCAAAGACCTGGGAAAAGGAAAATACCTGGATGGCGACCTGAGAAACAATATGCCGCTGGATTTTTGTATCGGAGTGGCCGGTTATCCGGAAAAGCACTTTGAAGCTCCAAACATGGATTCGGACATGGACTATCTGAAACAAAAAGTAGATGCCGGTGCCGATTACATTGTAACGCAGATGTTTTTTGACAACCAGGTTTACTACGATTTTGTGGACCGCTGCCGCGCCATGGGAATTGCGGTGCCGATTATTCCTGGAATCAAACCGATCAATCTGGTAAATCAGCTGACGGTTCTTCCGAAAATATTCAACATTGACCTGCCGATGGAGTTGTCGAAAGAGCTGGCCAAGTGTAAAACCAACGACCAGGCACAAAAGGTAGGAACCGAGTGGGCTATTTACCAGTCAAAAGACCTGGTAGCGCACAAAGCACCTTCGCTTCATATTTATACTTACGGCATTTCAGATAACGTAAAAGAAATTGTAAAAGCAGCTTTTTAAAACGGGCTATAACGCGATTGCACTATATTGTAAAAGTAAGGCCGGAGAACTTGTTTCCCCGGCCTTCTTATTTATATGCGTTGTTTCTTAACCTTCAATGTTGACTTCAAAATCCGACTGCTTGTTAAGCGTATCGTTTTCTTTTTGGTTATTCAGTTTGAGTGAGTAGATCATTGCTTCCACCTGGCGGAGCAGGTTGCGCTTGTCTTTACTGGGTGCGTAAACAAAACCAAAAGCGTTAATAACCCGTTGGTTTTCCATGTCCAGTTCTGACAATGCGATGTAAGGACCGCCCATAAAATCGTTGGCAACCCTCCACAATCCGCGCATTTCAGCTGCGTAATTTCCGTTGTGTTTTGTTACATTGAAAATCTGATCGACCCTTGTTTCCGTTGACAAATAACTGCCGTCAGACGGGCCCGGAACATTGGCCTTAAGTAAACTGTCGCGAATAGGAAGTTGGTAACTAACCGTAAATGCACTGTCGGAAACAAAAGGATAGGTATAAATAACGATGCCCTGGAAAATCTCAGGCGAATCGTACTGTACCCACAGGAAATCCTTTTTTTGCTCCATTACTCTGAAACCCGGAGGAACATGCATGGTAACACCAAAATCCTTGTTTAAAATATTGAACACCGATTTTTCGTAGGTTTTCTTGTAATTCATCGTAACTCTTTCGCGCTCGGCAGCCAGAAAATACGACAGTATTTTGCCTTTGTTTTCGTTGAAGAGCTCCACAAAACGGTCGGGTGTTTTTGCTTTGATCTGTACAGTAGCCTGCGGATAAGCCCAAACGTCATCGGTAAACGTTACGCCTTCCGTTTCAACATTCTGCGAAATACTTGTCTGAACGATGTTGCGGGTAGACCTGAAAATATCTTTGAATGCTTCGTGTGGTACGTCAATCACATCAAAAAGCGGCTCTTCCTGCGGAAGGGCGATTTGTGGTTGCGACAAGGTTGCACGAATAGCCTCCCCGGGACTTCCTTCCCAGGCATTTTTCGAAATAACAACCACCATTTCACCCGCTTTACCGGTGATCTTTTTTCGCATGTTGGTTGAGTCGTTATTACACGAGAACAGAAATACTGCCAATATAATAATTGGAGCAAAGATGTTAATTTTGAGTTTCATAGCATTCAGATTTTTTGGTTCCGAACCTTACTAACAAAAATCTTACCATTCTACTGGTTAAGATAGTCCGTATCAATTAGAGACCGGGCAGCGAAAAGAAACAAAAAAATCCCGCTCTGTTCGAACGGGATTCAGTTATTTGATGGGATATGGATTACTTCTCAATTTTTCCTGGTTCCGAAACATCATCCTCATTGTCTTCTTCCTTGGTGGCTTTTTTGAATTCCTTCATTCCTTTCCCAAGACCTTTCATTAACTCCGGAATTTTGCGTCCACCAAACAGGAGCAATACAATAATCAGGATGATAATAATTTCCTGTGGCCCAATAAATCCTGCTAATACAAATAGATTCATGATACTTTGTTAATTGGTTCGTGACAAAAATAGAAATATTTTGCTAAAATGTTCCGTTAATCATCTTAATTATATCGTTGGCATTTGCATAAAGTACCAATGCCAGCAATAATATCATCCCGGTAATCTGGGCATACTCCAAAAACTTCTCGCCCGGTTTTCTTCCGGTGATGATTTCTCCGAACAGGAACATTACGTGGCCACCGTCGAGTGCCGGTATCGGCAGCAGGTTCATAATGGCCAGAATGATCGAGATAAATGCCGTCATATCCCAGAAGTGTGCCCAGTTCCAGGTGGGAGCGAAAATGTTACCGATGGTGGCAAAACCTCCTAGCGACTCATATCCCTTTGTTTCTTTGTTGAAGATCAGTTTAAACTGTTTCAGATAATTGATGGTAGTCTGAACACCACGGTCTATTCCTGCCGGAATGGATTCAAGAAAGCCGTATTTCAGTGTTTTCCATTCAAATATATCGGGGTTGTTAAATGTCGGGTTAAAACCCAGTTTCCCTTCTTCGTTAACCTTCACCGTTTTGGTTATTTTCTGGCCGTCGCGGGTGATTTCCAAAGATATTTCCGAGTTCTTTTTAGACGCCAGGTAATTGCTGAACTGATCGTAAAACTCAAACGAGTTTCCATCAACAGCTCCCAAAATATCGTTCTCCTGAAGACCTGCTTCTGCTGCCGGATAACCTTTGGCCAACTTTCCGATTTTGATGTCGTAGGGATCGCGTATGGTCCAGATTCCTTTGCTTTTTAACATCAGGGCCATGTCTTCGCCCGAAATTTCAACGTCCATTTTTTGCCCGTCGCGTTCAACCTGTACGGTTTTGGCTTCGTCGAGAACAATGGTGGGGACGATTTTGTGAAACTCCTCGATGTAGTGATTGTCGACAGTAAGAATTTTATCGCCGGTTTTGAAACCTATTTTTTCACCGGTTTCGTTCACCACAATCCCGTACTTCACATTTTCGGTGGGCAGGTATTCTTCGCCCCAAATGTAGAGCACGCCAATGTAGATCACAAAAGCAAAAATAAAGTTCATTAAAACACCTCCCAGCATAATCAACAATCGTTGCCAGGCGGGTTTTGACCTGAATTCCCAGGGCTGCGGCGGTTGTTGCATCGCTTCCTTGTCCATCGATTCGTCAATCATTCCGGAGATTTTAACATAGCCGCCTAAAGGCAACCAGCCAATTCCGTATTCGGTTTCGCCTTTTTTAACTTTGAAAAGCGAAAACCAGGGATCAAAAAACAAGTAAAATTTTTCGACGCGTGTTTTGAATAGCCGCGCAAACATAAAGTGTCCTGCCTCGTGCAGAACCACTAAAATAGAAAGGCTTAAAAGAAGCTGTGTAGTTTTAATTAATATCGATTCCATTCCAGTTTTTTAATTTCCGTTTCCAGTTAACAACTCTGTTACTGTTCTTGTTTCGTTGTCGGTTTCAATTAAGTCTTCCAATCCGGGTTTTTCAATAAAAGCCACTTGGTTCATGGCTGCTTCAATGATCTCCGGAATTTGCAGAAACCTGATTTTTTTATTTAGAAATGCCAGCACTACTACTTCGTTGGCTGCGTTTAAAATACAGGGCATATTTCCCCCTTTATCCAGGGCTTCGAATGCGAGTGCAAGGTTACGAAAAATTTTTGTATTAGGCTGTTCAAAGTTAAGACTAGGGTAGTCAAGGAAGTTGAAGCGTGGGAATTTGTTTTTTATCCGCTTGGGAAATCCCATGGCATACTGGATCGGGAGCTTCATATCCGGCAATCCCATTTGGGCTTTCATCGACCCGTCTTCGAACTGCACAACGGAGTGAATGATGGATTGCGGATGAACAATCACATCGATTTTGGAGGCCGGAAGCCCAAACAACCAATGGGCCTCAATTACTTCAAAGCCTTTGTTCATAAGGGTGGCCGAGTCGATGGTGATTTTAGCGCCCATGTCCCAGTTGGGGTGGGCCAGCGCATCGTCTACAGTTATATGTTCAAGTTCCTGCAATGTTTTTCCGCGGAAAGGCCCCCCTGAACAGGTGAGGTAAATCTTCTCCACCGGGTTCATAAACTCGCCTACCAGGCACTGAAAGATGGCGGAATGTTCCGAATCTACCGGCAGCAGGTCAACGTTCTTTTCGAGGGCTGCTTTGGTGATAATTTCACCGGCCACCACCAGCGTTTCCTTGTTGGCCAGCGCAATGTGCTTTCCGGCTTTTACGGCGTTGTAGGTGGGCAACAGGCCTGAATATCCGACCATAGCAGTCAATACCAGGTCGATGGTGTCCATCTCAACCACCTGCGCCAGTGCTTCGTTGCCGGCATACACTTTTATGTCTTCCGATTTCAGTGCCTCCGAAACCAGTTGGTATTTCTCTTTGTTGGCAATTACCACCACATTGGGTTGGAATGCTTTGGCTTGCTGAATCAGCAGGTCAACATTGTTGTTGGCTGTCAGCACCTCCACTTCAAAAAGCCCGGGATTTTGAGCAATTACTTCGAGAGATTGTGTTCCTATGGAGCCGGTTGATCCTAAAATAGCGACTCGTTTCTTCATCTGTAAATATTTCTAATTTTCACTGTTAATCCGTCGTTCGACGAATTGTTCGCATGACATATCGGTCCTTGCAGGAGATCCGCGAAGCGGCAGACAAGTACTTGTTTCATGCTTTTTCTTTCTAAAAATCAATGTAATGTTCGGGATTCAGGGCTTTGCCGTCGTGCCATAGTTCAAAATGAAGATGCGGCCCGGTTGAAAGCTCTCCCGTATTTCCAATAATGGCAATGGCTTCGCCGGCGCTCACATGGTCGCCTTCGTTCTTAAGTAATTCCGAGTTGTGTTTGTACACCGAAACCAGGTTTCCTTCGTGCTGAACATAAATCGAATATCCGGTTTTTAATGTCCAGCCCGAAAAAATAACGGTTCCGTTCAGTACCGACGAGATTCGGGCATTGGCTTCGCTAACCAGATCAATCCCAAAATGATCGGACGACGAATTGAAATGCTCGGTAACCACTCCTTTAACCGGCACAAAAAAGTGCATCCGGCTTATGTCTGTTTTGTTATCGTTTTCTGGCTGCAACGACAGACTGAGCTGTTCAGCCAGTAGTTCATCCTGAAAAATTGAATCGTGGTTGTATTGCTGAAACTCCACTTCTGACGAGCGTGATTCGGCTTCCATGATATGATCATCTTCCGGAACGTCGCCCGACATAATGGTTTGTATTCCTTTAAAAAAGCGATCGCGTTTGGCCAGTTCGGTTTCCAGCGAATCTACTTTCAGTGCACTTCGGATCAGCATCTGGCGGTATTCGGCCTTGGGGTAGCCCGGAATGTATTCGCGCAGCCCGGTAGTTGCAATCAGCAAAATCACGAGAACAACAATAATTGCCGACAGTAAGCTGGTGGCAGTAAAAACTTTCAGCCGCGAAAGTTTCATGCTCCATACCGATTGAAATGTGGTATCGTTGTAGATGATTAAACGGTACTGGTTCTTTAGTTTCGAATAAAATTTCTTTTTTTCTTCCACCCTGATTTATTTAAGCTTACAAATTTAGCAAGAAATAAGAAATAGCCCCTGCCGTTTATGTTTTTTAAGATTTAAAACAATTGGCGCTTTGGTGAGTGGTGTTGACGAAACCAAACAATTATCATTGCCTGAATCCTGATTTTTTCGCTACTTGCATTTCAATAGAGAAGACAAGTCAGTGACTTTGATTGACGGTCAGTCAGATACTGTATTTTCTTCTTTTTATGTCGAATCACACAATTTGGAGAATAGAAAACGATGAAACTATTATTGATTAGTAATTCAACAATGCCGGGTGAAGCATACCTGGATTATCCCAAAAATGAGATAAAGAAGTTTTTAGGTGAAAAGCCTGTTACGGCGGTGTTTATTCCTTATGCAGCGGTTACTTTTTCTTTTGATGAATATTGTGAAAAAGTAGAATCGCGGTTTG
This sequence comes from Draconibacterium sp., assembly GCA_047971205.1. Taxonomy (GTDB): domain Bacteria; phylum Bacteroidota; class Bacteroidia; order Bacteroidales; family Prolixibacteraceae; genus Draconibacterium. The sequence goes on along the minus strand of JBKDZK010000143.1, from coordinate 1,107 downwards.
CCGAAATCGGTCACCATGTGGTGGGGATTCATACTTTTGCCGATCCGGTAAAAGCAATTCAGCAGGCCGAAGCCATTGTTGTTGGGGGAGGAAATACCTGGCAACTGGTGCGGATGTTACGCGAAAGTAAATTGCTGAATCCCATTCGTGAAAAGGCTTTTAACGATACTCCATACATTGGTTGGAGTGCCGGTTCGAACGTAGCCTGCCCGACGCTGAGAACCACGAATGATATGCCAATTGTAGATCCGCTGGGATTTGAGTGCGCTGGTTTGATTCCTTTTCAGATCAATCCTCATTATTTGGATGCCAACCCTGAAGGACACGGAGGTGAAACGCGCGAGCAGCGAATCCAGGAATTTATTGAAGTAAATCCGAGATGTTATGTCGCCGGATTGCGCGAAGGAACGATGTTTAAGCTTGAAAATGATCAGCTGGAACTGATCGGCGAAAGGCCGTGTCGTATTTTCAAAAAAGGGCAGGAGCCTGTTGAATTGAAAGCAGGCGATGATTTTAGTTTCTTAATGAAGTAAAATACATTATAGAATAAAAAAAGCTCCGGCTAGTTTATCTAACCGGAGCTTTTTTGTGCAATATTGCCTGTATTTTCTATTGGTAGTTTGCAGGATCAAGTGCTGCGGGCGACCAGTTTTTAAAGAAGCGCAATACTTTGTCTCGGTCGTAATCTTTGTCCTTTTCCAGAAAAGCTGAGTTCTGGGTGTGGATTCGGTTTCCTTTGTCGTCTAAAACAACAAACACCGGAAATCCGAAACGCTGCGGATATCCTAGCCCGGCAAGCACTTCTTCATTCTTATTTTTTGGGTCGTAGTTCACTTTTACCACCACAAAATTTTTCTGAATAAAATCGTTTATCTCTGCGTCGGCTTCTGTAAAACGATGAAACTTAATACACCACGGGCACCAGTTTCCACCGATCTGCAGAAAAATGTGCTTGCCCGATTCAGCCGCAGCTTTTACTGCCGCTTTAATGTCTTCTTTTGCATTTGCTTCAGGGTTGTAGATTTTTCCTGTGCTTGCGTGCCGCTTAGGCTCATCAGGAAAATGGCAATGAAAAGAATTTTTTTCATGATAAATTGAATAACGGTT
>JBKDZK010000142.1:0-6449 GCA_047971205.1 Draconibacterium sp. | reverse complement strand
ACTTCGTGAGGCACTTCAATGGCCATGTCTTCCTTCACTTTTACCTGGCAAGCCAAACGCCAGTTTTCGTTTTGTTCTTTGCGGGTGAAGAAGCCGGTTTCGGTAGGAAGGATAGACCCGCCTCCCGATTCTACCTGGCAACGGCACATTCCGCAGGTACCACCGCCACCACAAGCTGATGGCAGAAGAATTTTATTGTTTCCCAACGTAGTAAGAAGGGTGTTTCCCGGTTCGGCTTCCAGAACTACGTCTCCTTCGTTGATGTTTACCTTAACAGATCCCGACGGAGTAAGTTTTTTCTTGACATAAAGCAAGATGGCCACCAAAAGAATAATAACGCTCAGGAAAACCACTACACTGGCAAGAACTACAGTTGTTGTCGATAGTATTATCATTGTCCGTTTGTTTATTCAATTTTACAATTTAATACCCATGAATCCCATGAATGCCATCCCCATCAAGCCTGTAACAATGAAGGTGATACCCAGCCCACGCAAGGGAGCTGGTACATTGGAATATTCAATTTTTTCACGGATAGCGGCAACGCCAACAATAGCCAGGAACCAGCCTACACCCGAACCTAAACCATAAACCGACGCTTCGCCAATGTTTACAAAGGCTTTTTGCTGCATAAATAGCGAACCTCCCAAAATTGCACAGTTAACAGCAATAAGAGGAAGGAAAATTCCCAGCTGGGTGTAAAGAACGGGAGCGAATTTCTCCACTACCATTTCCACCAGCTGTACCATTGATGCAATGATGGCAATAAACATGATAAAAGACAAGAAGCTTAAATCTACGTCAGCCAGCGAAGGGCTGAGCCAGGTAAGTGCTCCTTCTTTTAATACGTAGTTTTCGAGCAGGTAGTCAACCGGAACGGTGATACCCAACACAAAAATTACTGCTATTCCCAATCCGGCAGCCGTACTCACTTTTTTCGAAACAGCAAGGTATGAACACATGCCCAGGAAGTAGGCAAATACCATGTTTTCGATGAAAATCGACTTAACAAATAAATTTATTAGATTTTCCATTATAATCTGATTTCTATGGGTTAGATTTCAATTAGTTTACGATTACGGCTACGTTGTACCCATATAATAATTCCAACAGTGATCAGTGCCATCGGAGGCAGGATCATCATACCGTTGTTCGCATAGAAACCACCATTTGTAATGTACCAGCTGTCAGGAATAACCTGGAAGCCGAATACCGAACCGGAGCCAAGCAGCTCGCGGAAGAAACCAACAATGATTAATATTACTGCATAACCGGCACCGTTTCCGATACCATCAAGGAACGATTGCCACGGGCGGTTACCCAGGGCAAAAGCTTCGAGCCGTCCCATGATGATACAGTTGGTAATAATTAAACCAACAAATACCGATAATTGCTTGCTTACGTCGTAAACATAGGCTTTTAAAATCTGGTCAACCAGAATTACCAATGAAGCGATAACCACCAGCTGAACAATAATACGAATCCGGTTAGGGATGGTATTTCTCAACAACGAAATAATAACGTTTGCAAAAGCTAAAACGATGGTAACCGAGATCGACATTACCACGGCTGGTTTTAGCTGGGCTGTTACCGCCAGTGCCGAGCAGATTCCCAATACCTGTACGGTAATCGGGTTGCTGCTATTCAGCGGATCGGATAACAGTTTTAAATTTTTCTTTGAAAATAATGGTTCGCTCATGGCTTAAGATTTTTTCTTTTTTAAGAATTCTTCATATCTGGCAAAGTCGTCGAGAAGCATTTGCTCAAGCCCTTTACTGGTAATGGTACCTCCCGAGATGCCATCTACTTTGTGATCGGCTGGTGCATCCTGTCCAACTTTTGCTACGATAATGGAAACCAGTTGACCTTTGTTGTCAAAAAGTTTCTTACCAATAAATTGTTTCTCGAATACCGGGGTGGAAATTTCAGCACCCAATCCGGGAGTTTCCCCCTGGTGGTCGAAGTTGGCACCGTAAATGGTGTTCATGTCTTCGTCTAAGGCAACAAAACCCCAGATAGGTCCCCAAAGACCTGCCCCGCGGAGCGGAAGCACATATTTGATGCCCTGTTCTGTTTGACATTCAAAAACCGGCAAATGCATTTCTTCGGCTGGTTTTGCGTACTCCCTTTTCAGGTCGGTGTTAAACGCATCGCCTTCTACTTTTTCGCCGCTTACATTTACTACGTATTCGTTTACTATTTTTTCTGCATAGATCTTTTCTGCATCAGCAGGAGTACTGGCAATGTTTACCGATGCCAGGATACTTTGCTTTTTCTCCACCTCAATGTTCCGTACCTGTTGGGGCTTAAGCGCCATGGCAACGGAAGCCAGAATCGCTGCAACCAGGACTACCATGATTGCGGCGTATAAAACTGTATAGGTATTACCGTTTCTGTTCATGATCTTTAATTTTTAAGCAGTTCTTCCACTAACGGTCGCACGTTTCAGTCTTCTCTTAATGTGGCCCTGAACAACATAATGGTCGATCAGCGGTGCAAAGGTGTTCATCAACAGAATGGCAAGCATCATTCCCTCCGGATAGGCAGGGTTCACAACGCGAATCAATACTGCCAGAATACCGATAAGGAAACCATAAATCCACTTTCCGCTTACGGTTTGCGAACCTGAAACAGGATCGGTGGCCATAAAAATGGCGCCAAACATAAATCCACCCAAAATAAGGTGATGCCAGAAAGGAATTGCAAAGAATACCTGGTTGGCTTCAGAAAGGGAAGCGCTACCGGCAAAAGCATTCAGGATAAGTCCCATAACTGCACCACCGGCAATGGTTGAAAGCATGATCCTCCAGCTTCCGATTCCGGTAACGATTAGAAGGACTGCACCGATTAAAATAGCCAGTGTTGAAGTTTCGCCGATCGATCCGGGGACCAGCCCGAAGAAAGCATCAGAAGCAGTGTAGGAAATAACTCAGGAAGCTGCATCGCCCAGCGGAGTGGCACAGGTGATGGCATCAGTTGCCCGACTGCCGGCTACACATACTTTAATTCCCGACATTTGCGCCGGGTAGGCAAAGAATAAAAAGGCACGGGCTACAAGAGCCGGGTTCCAGATGTTCATTCCGGTTCCGCCAAATACCTCTTTCCCGATGACCACTGCAAAGGCTGTGGCCACGGCAATCATCCAAAGCGGCGTTTCAACAGGCATTACCAGCGGAATAAGCATCCCCGAAACCAGAAATCCTTCCTGTATCTCGTGGCCGCGAATTTGCGCAAACACAAACTCGATACCCAAACCAACGCCGTACGAAACGATGATGATTGGAAGTACTTTCAGCAAGCCGAAAAGGAAAATTTCAAAAATACCGGTTGAAGCAAGCTCACCGATTGCTTTGAAGTGTTGGTACCCGGTATTGTACATCCCCATAAGGATGGCCGGCACCAGTGCCAACACTACCATTCCCATGGTACGCTTCAGATCGATGTAATCGTGAATGTGCGTTCCCGATTTGGAAGTGTTCTTTTGAACAAAGAACAGTGTGAAGAAACCATCGTGTACGGAATGAAGCCAGTGGTACTTGGCGCCGTTCTGCACATAAGGTTTCGTATTCTCAAAAATGTTTTTTATAAAATTCATTTCATTTTATTGTTTACATTCCATTGTATTCGATAAAACTTGCCCGCTTATTCGTTGTTTCAGAATAACAGTAAACAGGTTTGCTCCATCTTTTAAGGTTGAATTGATTACGTGTAAAAATTAACCAAGTTCTTTAATCATAACGTTAATCCCATCGCGGAGAATCTTTTGCACCTCAACTTTTGAAGTACAGGCATATTCGCAAAGGGCCAGGTCTTCTTCTATTACTTCGTAAATACCGAGTTGCTCCATTTTATCGATATCGTTTACCAGAATCGCTTTCAGAAGGTGAACCGGCAAAATGTCGATCGGAACCAGTTTTTCGTACTGACCTGACATTACAAATGCACGCTCGCCACCGTGTAAATTGGCGTTAAGTGTGTATTCTTTTTTCGGGAACAGTTTTCCTAAGAATGCTTTGGATGCGCTGAACTTATCAAAACCAGGCGAAGCCCAGCCCATAAATTCGTATTCATCACCTTCCGGAATCACAGTTATCTGCGAGTCGTAGAACCCAAAGTATTGCTGAGGACCTACTTTTTTACCGGTAAGCACGTTTCCGCTGATAATACGCAAATGGTAATTAGCTTCCACCAGTCTTTCCTGCACAAGCGAAGCTACCGGGGCACCCACTACCGTTTGGTAATATTTAGGCGCTGACACTTCGGAGCCTGTTAACGCTACAATTCTGCTGAAATCCACATTTCCGGTCTCAAAAAGACGGCCGATCAGCAGAACGTCCTGTACGGTTAAGGTCCATACTACTTCGCCTTTGTTAAGCGGTTGGGTATTGGCAATTTGTACTCCAACGTTTCCGGCAGGGTGCGGCCCTTCGAATGTGTTGAGCTCTACATTTTTAACACCGGTAAATGCGGAGTTCGCATTTACTCCCAGGTAAACTTTTCCCTCGGTAAGTTTTGCAAGGGCATTTACTCCGGTCTGAAACGTTGTAAACTGTCCTGCAATTACAAAATTGTAATCGGGTGCCAGTGGCGCCGTGTCGAATGTTGAAATGTAAATCGATAGTGGTTTTTGATCGGGAGATGCAATCACTCCGTACGGCCGTTTTTTAATAAATGGCCACAAACCACTTTTCAGAATCTGCTCTTTAACCTCTTCTCCGGATAAAGTGTTCGGATCTGCTTTTTTAAACGAAGCGGAACCTGCATCTTTATCGGTCTCAATTACTACTTCCAGAATTTTACGACGCTCACCACGGTTGATTGAAACCACTTTACCGCCAACAGGGGCCGTAAAAACAATTTCAGGGTGGTATTTATCGTAAAAAAGCGCATCGCCTGCCTTTACAATGGCTTCGGCTTTAACACTGAGTTTTGGAGTAAGTCCGGGAAAATCGGTTGGTTTCAGAGCGACTGTTGCCGGGACCGGCAATTTTTCGAGTACCTTTTCAGCACTGCCTTTTAGCTTAATGTTCAGCCCTTTTTTTAACCTAATCACTTCTGACATATTGATTTAAGACTAAGATTTATTTCAGGTTGGCAAAAGTAATAATTAATTGCTGTTAGACAATGCGAAATAGTAAAGAGTTGTTATCGAAGTATGTGAATATATTAATAAGTTAAGTTGATTTGGAAACTGTCAAATAATCAGTGTATTTAGTTCTTTTCAAACAGGGGAAAAGGCTTCAGATTAAATTAACATTTTTGAGCTTATTGTATTTTGGAATATATTTTGACAGACTTACCGTTTTCAATTGAAATTCATAAATTTGATATTTGCAGAAAATAAATGAAACCGGAACGAATTTTTATTTTGTAAGCAGTGGTGTGCAACAGTTTAAACTTTAGTTCGTTTGATTTTTTATGTAGTTTTCTGCCCGGTTTTATTTCTCCGATATTTGGAGAGGGATACTATAAAAATACAACTGAAAATGAGAAAATTCCTGACTCTGATAATGGGTTGTTTGGCCCAGTTCACTTTTGTGAATGCTCAAACCAACGATTTCTATTACGAAACAGCTGTTTACAAGGAAGAAATAAAGTCGGCGAAAATGTTTCGGGAGGGTTTTGTTTTGTCGAATCCGGTTTTGGGCTTAAACGAAGACCAGCGGCTGGTAATGAAATTTGACGATCTTGTGGCAGATGTAAAAGACTATTATTATACCATCATTCATTGCGATGCCGACTGGAAAGAGAGTTTTATTCCGCAGCCCGATTACCTCGAAGGTTTCCCGGAAAACCCGGTGGATGATTATGCAAAGTCGTTTAATACCACTTTCGACTATATCAATTATCAGATTGTACTGCCCAACGAACACGTACAATTCAAGGTTTCAGGAAATTATGTGCTGGTGGTATTTGAAGATAACGACAAAGAGAAAGTTGTACTGACGCAAAGATTTTACATCTATGAAGATGTGGTAAATATTGCAGGTACTGTCAGGCGGGCAACTACCGATGCTTTTAAAGGCGAAAGCCAGGAGATAGATTTTACGATTAATCATCCTAACCTGCCCATTTTGAATCCGCAGGCAGAGGTGAAAGGGGTGATTCTGCAACACGACCGCTGGGACACCGCCATTAAAAACCTGACGCCACTTTATATCCGCGATGGGCAATTGGTGTATGACTATAACCGCGAAAATGTTTTCAAAGCAGGCAACGAATTCCGGTATTTCGATATCCGCTCTAACCGCCTGAACGGTGAGAATGTGTTTTCCACCGATTTCTTCCGCCCTTATTATCACAAAACACTCAAAACAGATGAAATCAGGGCCAATAAGAAGTTTTTTCCTTACAAGGAAATGAACGGGAAATATTCCATCGAAAGCCAGGATCAGGAAGTAAGGGATTATGATACCGAATGCGATTATGTGTTTGTTCATTTTAGTTTG
>JBKDZK010000141.1:0-5556 GCA_047971205.1 Draconibacterium sp. | reverse complement strand
TTCCATCGAAAAGGCGCTGCCCGGTTACAAACTTACCGTTGTTTCCAACCAGGGCCGCTTTATCAGCAGCGCCATTGGCGAGGTACAGGAAACAGCCCTTATCGGTATTCTGCTGGCTGTATTCATTCTGTTCCTTTTCCTTAGAAGAATCGGAACGACAGTGAGTGTGAGTGTGGCCATCCCCATTTCGATCATTGCCACCTTCAACCTGATGTACTTTAACCACCTCACCATCAATATCATGACTTTGGGAGGACTTGCCCTGGGGGCAGGTATGCTGGTTGACAATGCCATTGTGGTAATGGAAAACATATTCCGAAACCATGAAAACGGGATGAGTGTGCGCGAAGCTGCCATTTCGGGAACTGCACAGGTAGGTGGTGCCATTACCGCATCAACGCTAACCACGATCATTGTTTTCCTGCCGATCGTATACCTGCACGGAGCTTCCGGAGAGTTGTTCAAAGACCAGGCATGGACCGTGGCTTTCTCCTTGCTTTCGTCGCTGGTGGTGGCCATTTTCCTGATCCCGATGATGTACCATCGTTTTTACCGGAACAAAAAAGCACCGTTAAAAGCGAAATCCATTAAAGTGGGAGGCTACGGCCGTTTCCTTCAAAAAATTCTAAAAGCCAAATGGCTGGTAATCATCTTCACAACGGTTTCGATCGCTGCCTCTGCCCTGCTGATTCCTTTTATCGGAACAGAGTTTATGCCCAAAACCGAAACCCGGGAACTAACGGTTGAACTGAAGTTACAGGAAGGCACCAAACTGGAACGTACCGAAGCAACCGTAAAAAGCATCGAAAGCGTTTTGATGGATTACCTGGACGATAACCTGGCAACCATTTATTCGCAGGCCGGCCCGTCGAGCGGAATGACCGGAGATGCCAACGCTGTTTTCCAGGGAGAAAACACGGCAGAAATGAAGATCATTCTGAAAGAAGATGCTACGATCAACACCGAAAGCATTGTAAAAACACTGGATAAACTCACTGCCAACATCGAAGGACTGGAACTTAGTTTTACGCAGGAAGAAAGTGCCCTGCAATCCATCCTGGGAACCGAAGACGCCCCGGTAGTGGTGGAAGTTCGGGGAACAGAAATGGATGAAATCGAGAACGTTGTTAACCAGGTAAAAGAAAAAATGCTGGAGATCAACGGTTTGTTCAACATCAAAACATCGATTGAAGACGGTGCCCCCGAAGTGGAAATCAAAGTCGACAGGATGCGCGCCGGAATGTATGGCATCAACATAGCTACTGTTATCAGCCAAATCCAGGAACAACTGGAAGGAAAAGAAGCGGGTGAGCTGGAACGAAACGGCGAAATGCAGGACATTACCATCAAAGTGCCCGAAAAAGGCATCGACGAAATAAGTTCCTTCCTGATTACTTCGGGCGACCAGGTATTCCGCCTGAATGAAATCGCCGATATTTCTTACGGTGTTTCTCCCAAAGAAATTATCCGCAGAAACCAGAACCGGCTTGGAAAAGTAACCGCGCAAATGGACAAAGGCATGGCGCTCGACCATGTTTCCAAAGAAATTCGCGAAGCCACTGCCGGGATCGATCTTCAGCCCGACTACCGCATTCTGGTAACCGGCGAAGAAGAAAAAAGACAGGAATCGCTCGACAACCTGGCCTTTGCGCTGCTGCTTTCCATCGTTTTGGTGTACATGGTGCTGGCTTCCCAGTTCGAATCGCTGATCCATCCGTTTACCATCCTGCTCACCATACCACTGGCTGTTGTAGGAACGATCCTTATCTTTTTCATACTCGGAAAAACCATCAACATCATGGCCATCATCGGGGTGATCATGCTGGTGGGTATTGCGGTGAATGACTCCATTATTCTGGTGGACCGGATCAACCAGCTGCGAAAAGACGGGCTGGACCGCACACAGGCGATACTTCAGGCGGGGCAGCAACGCATCCGCCCGATCATCATGACCAGTTTAACCACTATCCTGGCCTTGCTTCCGCTGACGGTAGGCTTTGGCGAAAGTGCTTCGCTACGCTCTCCGATGGCACTGGCAGTTGTGGGAGGTTTGGTAACATCTACCCTGCTCACGCTGGTAGTGATCCCCTGTGCATACGATGTGCTGGACAGGGTGCGGGGATTGTTTGTAAAATCGGAAGATACACCAGCAGCTGAAATTGCTGAATAGGTAGATGAATGGAAGAAAGGAACATCAATAATGTCTTTCCATAAAAGACTTCCGCAAAAAGAAGAAAAATGAAATTCATCATACATAGAAAAATATTCATCAGTATGCTTTTTTTGGGGCTGACCATGCTTGGGTACATCTCCTACAAAAGACTGCCGGTGGAATTAATGCCCAATGCCGAGCTGCCCATGCTTTTTGTGCAGATCCAGTCGCGCACCCAGGTAGATCCCAAATACATGGAGAACCAGGCTGTGATCCCGATTGAAGGCGCCATTGGCACCATGGAAGGCATCGAAAGCATGGAGTCATACATCAACAACCAATCGGCTTCCATTCAGGTCAACTTTAAGCAGAACGTCAACTTTAAATACACCTTCCTGAAATTGCAGGAAAAAATTGACCTGGTAAGTGCCAGCCTCGACGACAACTTTGTCGTGGTGGTGAACAAGGTCGACATTGAACAGCTCACCAACCAGTTTATGGAACTGCAGGTGAGAGGAAGTGGCGGGGTTGACCGAGTACGCAACATCGTTGACCAGGAAATAACCGCAGAAATGGAAAACGTGGACGGCGTTGCTTCGGTTACGGTTTACGGTGGTAAAGAACGCTCGATTGAGGTAACCTACGATGCCGCTGCCTGCGAAGCCTACGGAATTACACCGGCGCAAATCAGCAGCGCCATTTCGGGCAATTCGCAAAACCGCACATTTGCTGGCTATCTGCACGAATCGGACAAAAAATACTTTGTACATGTAACCGCTGAATACGACAATGTTACAGACATCGAGAACATTGTGGTGGCCGACGGACCTATCTTTTTAAAGGACGTGGCCGATGTGTTCTTTGGCGTAAAAGAGGAAACTTCCATCAGCCGTATTAACGGGCTTGATGCCGTTTCGATGCTGCTTGTCAGCGATTCGCAGGCCAACCTCATCGATTTATCACACAAGGTGCAGGAACAAATTGCTGCTTTGAATCAGAAGCTGGCATCAAAAGATGTGGAAATAGTGGTGCAAACCAACCTCGCGGAAACCATGGAAAACAACATCGACCAGATCATAAACCTGGCGCTGGTGGGTGGATTGCTGGCTATTTTTGTGCTCTGGATGTTCCTGAAAAACATGCGCATTGTTTCGTTTATCGCGCTGGCAATGCCCATTTCGGTATTCACCGCGTTCAACCTGTTTTATGCCTTTAATATTTCGCTGAACAGTTTAACACTGGTGGGTTTGGTACTGGCCATTGGGATGCTTCTCGACAACAGCATTGTGGTACTGGAGAATATTTACCGCTTGTCGGGGAACAAAATGAGCCCCGAACAATCGGTAACACAGGGAACACAGGAAGTATGGCGCTCCATTCTGGCAGCCACGCTAACCACCATTACCGTGTTCCTGCCTTTTGTATTCTCAACCGACTACATGGTGAAACTACTCGGAAATCATGTGGGTGTCTCCATTATTTCCACCTTGATCGTTTCGTTGTTTGTCGCCTTGCTGCTCATCCCGATGGGCGCTCATTTACTGTTGAAAGGGAAGAAAAAACACAACATCTTTTACGAAAAAGTTACCACCAACAACCGCATTATTCAGGTCTATATTTTACTGCTGAAAGCAAGTATGCGTGTTCCGGCAAGAACCATTATCGGCGCCATCGTTCTGTTCTTCCTTACCGTGTTTATTGTGCTGGCCATAAGCGTAAACAACCTGAGTGAAGTAGAGGAAACCCAGTTTTCGGTGTATGTCACCATGCCAACCGGGTCGACACTGGAAGCTACCGACAAAGTGGTGGCCGAAGTGGAAAGCCGCCTGAACGACATCAAGGAAAAGAAAGACCTCATTTCCAAAATTGAAGAGGAGGAAGCCATTCTGACTTTCATTTTGACTGACGACTATAAAGACATCGACGACCGCACCATTGCCGAGATCAAGAAAGATGTGGAAGACCGTGTAAAAAATATTTCGCAGGCAGAAATCAGCCTCGAAGCACCTGCTTCCAGCTCCAGTTTCCGTGGTGGCGGAGGTGGCGGCGGGCGTTCAGGTTCGCAGGGGTTTGCCCAGTTTATGGGCATCGGCAGCAACCAGGAACGCATCGTTATCAAAGGTGAAAACTTTGAGGTAATGAAAGGCGTGGCCGAAGACCTGCTGTATTACATCGAAGACCTTGAATCGATCCGCAGGGCCAGTATCAGCGTTTCGCGCAACCGCCCTGAAGTGCACCTTTACTTCAACCAGCTTTTGCTCACCGAGTACGGTGTCACCCTGAACAACATTGCCTCTGACCTGCGCACATTTACCCGCGAATTTACGTCGGGCGTGAATTTCAAACAAGGCACCGAGGAATACGAAATTGTGATAAAGGAAAAACTTCCGGAGGGTGAGGAAGAAGATGACTCCGAAAAAGGAATGGAAGATTTGCGTCGTCTTTCCATCAGCAATAACCAGGGAGCCACCCACGAACTACAGGATTTGGCCGACCTGGTGTACGCCGAGGGAATGGCACGGATAACGCGTGTAAACCAGGAAAAACAAATTGAACTGAATTACCGCTTTATCAACGAGGCAGAAGATTCAAAAGACCTGTTGGAAGCTTACCGTTTGGAAATTGACGATATCATCAGTTCCTACAAATTGCCTTCGGGCGTTGCGGTACAGGTAATTCACGAAGAAGACCAGTATGCCGAATTCAAATTCCTGATTGCAGCCGCATTTATATTGATCCTGATGATTCTGGCCTCGGTTTTCGAATCGCTTTCCACACCTTTTGTGCTGATGTTTTCGATTCCGCTGGCAGCAATCGGCTCCTTTCTGGCACTGATTTTTACCGGGAATAGTTTGTTTAACGCCAATACTTTAATGGGCTTTATCATCCTGATTGGGGTGGTGGTCAACAACGGTATTATCCTCATCGATTACACTAATATTCTCCGAAAACGGGGCTTCCGGAAGTCGCGTGCTTTAATGGCCGCCGGACTTTCGCGCGTTCGCCCGATCCTGATCACAGCCATTACTACCATTGTGGCTTTGTTCCCGCTGGCAATGGGCCAGGCGGAGTATGTAGGAGCCATCGGCGCACCGTTTGCCATTACCGTAATCGGCGGCTTATCGCTTAGCACATTGCTTACACTTGTCTTCATCCCAACGCTTTATGCAGGGCTGGAGAACTCGCTCAACTGGATAAAATCGCTCCACTGGGGCCTCAAAGCCGGAATGCTGACCATTTTTGTGATTGGCTCGGTGTTGGTATACCTCAAGGTAGACAGCTTTATCTGGCAATTGCTCGATTTTATGTTGCTTATCATTCTGGTACCCGGCATCGTTGCTTTTGTAATGACCAGCCTCCGCCAGGCCAACGAAAAAGTGATCGACGAAAACGAACCGATCCGC
>JBKDZK010000140.1:0-3344 GCA_047971205.1 Draconibacterium sp. | reverse complement strand
CCCTGGGGGTAGTAAACTACTTATCTCCTTTTTCTGACAGACAGCTAAGTTACTCAGAAGTTATTTCCTATACGGGCGAAATGAAAGAAGTAGAACTACCAGATGGAACAAATGTATGGTTGGGGTCGAATTCTTCCTTAAAATATGACAATAAATTTGGTCAGAGAAATAGGTTTGTAAACCTAAACGGGGAGGCAATGTTTGATGTTACAACGGATAGCACACTCCCCTTTTATGTCAATATAGGAAAGGCGTCCATTAAAGTACATGGAACAAAGTTCCTGGTAACCAGCTATGCAGAAGGCCATAACAACGAGGTCATATTAATGGAGGGGAAAGTAGAATACTTACGGCAGAACCATTCCTATACCTTGGTGCCTGGCGAAAGTCTTGCCGATAATCTGCATACTGATAAGATTATTAAAAAGAAGATTGAACTGGACAGCTACTCACAATGGAGAGATGGGAAGGTCTATCTCGACAACAACAACCTGGACTATCTGGTATTCCTGATGGGACAATGGTATGGGAAAAAGTTTGTATTCAGGGATACAAGCCTCAAAGAATTAACTTTTACAGGAGTGATTAATAAAAACAATTCTCTGGATTATAACATAAATATAATTGAGTTAACCAATAAAGTGAAATTTGAAAAAAATGAAAACTTAATAACAATAATAGAACAAAAATAAAAAAACAACCGGGAACTGTTGACGCAATCCCCGGCATTTTCAAGTTAATCTATGCTCTTCATTCCGAGTGAAAGAGCATAATTGTTGAACTAACAAAATCAAATGTATGAAAAAAAAGTTTTCCCTGCATGTAAGTGGGATAGATGTATCTAAAACATTTCTATTTATGAGACTAACATTGTTTTTGGTTTTGCTTAATATCTTTGGAGTCTGTGCCAAAGATTCTTATACGCAAAACTCAAAATTTAATCTGAAGTATCAGAACACGACAATCAAACGTGTACTGGAAGAGATACAACAGCAAAGTGAATTGGAGTTCTTTTACAGTAATGAAGATCTTGACACCAGTGAAAAAATCGACATTGATGTAAAAAACGTAACAATTGATAAAGTTATGGATTTGGTGACCCTTCCGTATGGGCTACAATACAAGATAGTTGATAACCTTATTGTTATATCCAAATCGGAGGATTCTCCCACTCCTCGCGTAAAGAAAGATCCCAAAAGATTAGTGCGTGGTTTAGTAACAAACACTGCCGGCGAACCCATTCCCTTTGTAAACGTGGTAATCAAGGGTGCGACTATTGGTACCGCGACAAATGAGTTTGGCCAGTACGAATTGGCTATTAACCACGAGGTTACCCTCATTTTTAGTAGTCTGGGCTATAAAGATTACGAGATTCACACCAAAGGAAAAGAAAAGATTGACATTACTTTAGAGGATGACAATATCGATGTAGGAGAAGTTGTTGTAATGGGATACAACGAAGTGGAAAGGAAACACCTTGCCTCATCAGTTGCATCAGTAGAAATGGGAAGAGTGGTAAACCGTCCGATTGCAAAACTTCAAGATGCATTTAGTGGTACCGTAGCAGGGGCGACCCTTATGCGAGGAAATAACCTTCCCGGAAGTAGTCCGGGAACTATTTCGATCCGGGGATTAAGTACCTTGCAGAATGCTTCCCCACTGGTTATTGTTGATGGGATGGAACAACCGTTAACCGACATTGACCCCAACCAAATTAAAAGTATCAATATTTTAAAAGATGCCGCAGCAGCCTCTATGTATGGTTCACAAGGCGCCAACGGTGTTATTATTATTGAAACCAAGCGAGGTAGTACCGGCGAATTCAAAGTGGACTTGCACAGCTGGGTGGCCATGCAATCGCCTATTGACCTCCCTGACTTTGTTAATTCAGCCGATTACATGCGGTTGAACAACGAAGCAAGGACCATACAGGGACAAGAATTACTATTTACTCCGGAAGATATATCCCTTGCAGACAAAGGAGAATATACCAACACCGACTGGCTGAATGCCATTATGGAACGAACAGCTTATTCGCACAATACTTCTGCGAATATCTCAGGCGGCGGCGGTGTGGGTACTTTTAATCTGATGTTAGGCCATGTGGCAGAAAATGGACTAAACGAACTGGAAGGTACTCAAAAATTCAGTGCTCGTTTTAATACCAACATTAACATTGCCGACCGCTTTGTTTTATTGGCCGACTTTTATGCCCACCGCCTACAGGTAGATCGTTTAATGGCTAACGATAACGGGCATGGCCTTTATCAGATAGCCTGGCGTATGAACCCTACACAAGCAGTTTATTATGACTCAGATTTGCCCGAACATTATATTCTACACGATGATTTGAACCCCGTTGCAAGAATTAAACACGGCGGTGAAAAAAATTACTTAAATGACCGGAGTACCATCAACCTGAGGCCCAGATACTATATAAACGACAATCTTTACATTTCGGGTAATGTTTCGTACATGATTAACAAATCGGCCAACAAAGAAAAAAGGGAAACTTTTAAATTTTACGATGGCGACGGAAAGCCTGTTGCGGTATGGAAAAATAGTGTTGCTGCTGCCCAGGGAGTAAGTGTAAGCCAAATTACAGCGCGTGGGCTCATCAACTATGAGAAAGAGCTGCGCAAGGAGAAAGATAAAATATACCTGGTGCTCGGAGCCGAATCGATGAACCATACTTATACGGACTACCGGGAAATAACCAAAGCTTCATTCTTTTCAAAACTGAACTACTCGTTTGACAACCGTTACCTGTTGGAGGCAACTTTTAGGGCTGATGGTAGCAGTAAGTTTGCTCCCGGACACCATTGGGGATTTTTCCCCTCGGCATCGATCGGATGGAATATTCATAACGAGAGCTTTATGATGGCCCTTAAACAGAAGGATATTGTTAATGATTTTAAAGTACGTGTTTCTTATGGTTTAATTGGGAATGAGAACGTAAAGCCATACTTATGGCAGGAAATTGTGAACAACTGGGGATGGACCATGCGCGTTCCTAATCCTGAATTTTCATGGGAAAAGCAAAATCAGCTAAACATTGGAGCCGATATCGGAATGCTAAAAAATAAGCTTGACCTTACTTTTGATATTTATCATAAACGTTCGTATGACCTGATATATTCCGATTTCCCTGTTCCGCCACTTACAGGTTCCTATTACCTGACTTCAGCAGTAAACATTGGTGAAGTAGAAAATAAGGGGTGGGAAGTTTCAGCAAAATGGTCAGACAAAATTGGAGACTTCTCTTATAGCATTGGCGCTATGCTTTTCGATAACCGAAACAAAGTATTAAAAGCAGGATATTCTGATTCTGACACCTTAATTTT
>JBKDZK010000139.1:0-2883 GCA_047971205.1 Draconibacterium sp. | reverse complement strand
ACGGTGCCGATTTCGTGGTAAACGATCTGGAGGAGATCAACGGGATAAACGGTCTGAACGAACTGTTCCTGAAAAATCAGGCGTAGCAGGCTGGCAAAAGTCACTGAACTTCATCTACACTCTTCTGTAAAAAGCCGCGTGTGTAGTAATCCTTATCCACTATTTCACCGTTCCACACCACGATGTCGAGGTCCATGGTCCGGGGTCCGAATTTAGGCCCGTTACGGTCGCGCCCCAGTTGGTCTTCAATCGATTTTAACAACTTTGTCAGCTCCTTCCGGTCCCGTTCGGTATTTATTTTTACCGCACCATTGGTGTAGTCTGGCTGATCTGTAATTCCTATTGGCTTGGTTTTCAACATTGCTGATACTTTCACCACTTCTACCTTCCTCTTCAAAATCTCCAGCATACCCGAGATATTCTTATCCGCATTAATATTTGAACCAATGCCGATAATACATGTATTTATTTGTTTTTTAGTGATACTCTCTTTTTGAGTGGGGGTATCACTATCTTTCGTTCCTTTAATTAGTCGTTCCTTTTTGATCATTTCGTAATCCAATAAAGATCCCTTTCTTTTTCCAAGATAATCCTTGCTGCTTTTTCAACCACATTTCGATGAATAAATACAACAACATGAAAATGATTGGGCATTAAACACCAGGCAATTATCGAAGCAAATGGTGTAATATTTTCTCTCACCTTTTTTAAAAAGTAGAGATAATTATCTTGTTTAAAGAAAATCTTTTGAGAATTATTGCCCCTGTTGAAAATATGATAATAATAGCCTGTCTCTATATTCATTCTTCCGCTTGCTTTGTTTTTTAACATTTATAGCTTCGTAGTCATACTATGTCTTAAAAATCATAGCATGACATTAGCGCCGTGCCTCCATTTCCAATGAAACCGATTCGGCAAAACGCAACGCATGTGGCTTGTCTACTTCCACTTTTGCCCGAATGACACGCTCATCCTCCATCACCAGATCAAGAATATTCCGCGTCAATACTTCCAGCAACTTAAACCGCCCTTCCTGAACAAAAACAATCACTTTTTTGGTGATGGTCTTGTAATCAAAAATACCATCCGGTTCATCCGACTCCAGCGCCGAAGCCGGAATATCTGTTTCAATTTCAATATTGATCACCACATCCTGCTTGTTTACCAACTCTTCAGGATTGAACCCGATGTAGGTTCTGATCAACAGCTTTTTCACACGTATTATCGCCATCTATTCAATGTTTTTTCCAAGGTTTTCACCCCCGTCTGCAAACAAAAGCTGCCCGGTCAGGTGCGTATTTTTCAAGATAAAATCGATACTGTTCAGAATTGGCGCCACCCCTCCCGGCTGTTTCATCGGAATGCCCTTTGCCAGATTTTGCAGGTAGTGTTCGTCCTCATCCACCGGAGCCAGCGTAACTCCCGGAGCAATGGCATTCACCCTGATTGCAGGGGCAAACTCCAAAGCAGCCATCTTTGTCAGCTCCCACAAGGCCTTTTTCGAAAGGGTGTAAGCTGCAAAGTTGGAAGTATTTCCGGTAATTCGGGTATCCACAAAATTGATGATGTTTCCCTTTTTACAATACACTGCAAAGTCGCGGATCAGCAAAAACGGAGCCTTTAAATTGACATCCAGCTGGCTGTCGAACAACTTTGTCGATGTTTCCCGCAGGTAACTTTTGTCAAAAACCGAAGCATTGTTGACCAGCAGCTCAAAAGGGCCTGATTTTGAAACAATACTTGGGATAAGACTTTCCACCTCATGAGCTTCTCTCAAATTCGCGGTAACCGATGAAAACAGCTGTTTCGGGTACTTTTCGCCCAAGTCCTGCGCAAGCATGATCGCATCTTCTGCCGAACGGTTAAAATGAATGATTACATTCCATCCGTTTGCAGCCAGATGTTGCAAAACAGCCTTGCCTATTCGTTTCGATGCGCCTGTTATGAGTGCTGTAGGATTCATGTCTCTAAGTTACCCAATCTTCCGCAAATAACAGGCATGTGGGCGCTTGGTTCAAAAAAAAGGCCCGAAAAACGGGCCTTCTGCTATTTCTTTTTGAAATTACTTAGCTACTGTAAGAATTCAGCTTGCTCAGGTATTTTCCGATGATGTCGAATTCAAGGTTGATCACCGAACCTTCTTTAAACGTATGGAAGTTGGTTACTTCGTGCGTAAACGGAATGATCGCCACCTGGAACGAGTTGTCTTTTGAATTCACCACGGTAAGGCTGACACCGTTAACGGTTACCGAACCTTTTTCCACGGTCATATAACCTTGCTTTGCCTTTTCGATATCGAAATCGTATTCAAAAGTGTAGTACCAGCTGCCGTCAGCTTCTTCCACCTTTTTACACACAGCGGTCTGGTCCACATGGCCCTGAACGATATGGCCATCAAGACGGCCATTCATCATCATGCTGCGCTCCAGGTTTACTTTTGAACCCACTTCCAGTAAGCCCAGGTTCGACTTCAGAAGCGTTTCTTTAATTGCTGTTACTTTGTATTTTTTCTCTGCTTTATCCACCCAAACCACGGTTAAACAAACGCCGTTGTGCGATAAACTCTGGTCAACTTTCAATTGGTCGGCAAACGAACAGGTAAGCGTAAAATGAACGTTTTCCTGATCTTTTTCGATGGCAACCACTGTTCCGTATTCTTCTACTATTCCTGAAAACATAAAGCCCCTTTTTAATTCCCCCACGGGGGAAGATTTTAGCCCCCTCCAACTCCCCCGAAAGGGGAGGGTAAGGAACCGTATTTAGTTAATATTCAATTTGTCAAAGTTCATTTTTCTAACTCCCTCTCCCTGGGAGAGGGTTGGGGAGAGGCCTCTATTTAATACTCCATTCCACCCCGTCCTTGGTGTCTTTCAGCTCAATACC
>JBKDZK010000138.1:0-18940 GCA_047971205.1 Draconibacterium sp. | reverse complement strand
TAACGGGGTTACTATAAAATTCATCCGCGCTTTCCGATTCGCGCTTTTCTTCAAACTCCCTTTCCATCTCGCCTTTTTCAGCTTCAAGTAAACGAGTGGTTATTAAATTTTGTCTTTTAATAGTTTGTGCATTTATCGATTTATTCATCAACTCCTTTCGGTTCTCTTCCAACATTTTATCGATTTGCTGCAATGCGTTTCGTACTCCGCTTCCAACACTTCCGTTATTCATCATTTCGCGGATCATTTGCTGCATCATTTCGTGCTGCATCAAACTTTCTCCCAACTGTTGATTCATGCCCTGACTACCGCCTTCTTTCATTTGCTGAATCATATTTTCAAGCTGTTTCTTTAGACTTTCAGAAGACTGTTTTAAATCTTGCATTCCGCTACCCATTCCTCCAGGATTTTCACATTGCTGATCTCCGGGCTGTGCATTGGCCTGCTGTTTTTCCATTTGCTCCAATACTTCGTTGAGCAATAAAGCCAGGTTATTGGCAGATGTAATAACAAATTGCTGGCGTCCCCGCGCCTGTGGAAACAATGCTTCTTCCATCTCCGAAGATGCCTTATTCAAATTGATCTCCAGCGAAACAAGCTCATTATTAATAGTACTGGTAATCTGCGGAGTACGCATCGCCAGTGCATAAAGTGAATCTTTCACAATGTTGCTCTGATCCTTGATCCTTTTTTGATGGAGCTTGAGTTGAACCAACTGCGGATCTTTGGCATCAACGCCCGAAAGTCCGTTTAAAATATCTTCCTGGCTGAAACTTATATAAATCAGGTTGCTCAGAATCTGCCGCAGGTTTTGCATGTTTTCCATGTTTTGCTCCTGACTGTTCATATCCAGCATTTGCTGCATTCCGAAAGCCATATTTTTCATTTTTTCGGATGTCTCCTTCATACTCGAACCCGACTTCTTTCTATTTTTTTGATCCAGATTTTCCTTGCTTTTTTCGATGCTCTCATCCACGTTTTTAAAATCTTCCTCAAACTCGTCGAACATCATCGGTTTTTCGAGTTCCTCGTTCATTTTTAAAGCATCTTTAATCTGGTTATGAAGGTCTTCCAGTTCTTTACCGTGTTTATCAACCGCCTCTTTGGCTTGTTCAAAATTTTTCTCTTCCAGTATTTCTTCTGCCATCTTTTCTTCTTCACCGGCCATCTCTTCAATCTTGTCGATTACATCCTGTAATTTTTGCTCTATTTTCATCTTTTTGAGCATTTCCAGGTTCCGGTCCAGTTGTTTTTGAAGATCATCAAACGACATGTCCATGTTCTTACTCAACTGGTTTAGTTTTTTACTGTCGAACTCTTCAGCCAACTTGTTAAATTCTTCCATCAGCTTTTTCAACTCATCAGTAAAAACTTCATCCAACAACTCTTCAATCTGCTTTTGCTTTTCAAGAATATCAGTATTGGGTTTATCAAATGAATTGAGGTAATTATTCAGATTCTCGTTGCTTTGTTTTACATGGTCGTACAGTTTTTCCAGCTGATTTTGTTTTTGAACAATGTCGTTTACCATTTGCGATTTCTCCCAGTCAGAAACAGAGGTATCCATGTTTTTAAACTGTAGATTCTTAAAATCCTGTTGAATTTCATTGGCCAACTTCTGACTCTTATTCAGCATATTTTCAAGCGTTTCAAACTGTTCCTTGTCAAAAGCTTGCAACTCCTGCTGATTTTGGAAATGAAAGGTAAAACTTTTAGAGGTAGTTGTTTTATAACGATTTACAGCATCGTTATCACTAACCGAAAAATAATAGGAAATAATACCTTCTTTATCCGGAAGCTCAGCAAAATCGTAACTGAAGTAAAAATCCTGATCCGTTGAATTCCTTACAACCGGTAGTACAATACTTGAATCGGTGTTATCAACATTGTAATGAAAACG
The DNA here is from genome assembly GCA_047971205.1 of Draconibacterium sp. GTDB lineage: Bacteria > Bacteroidota > Bacteroidia > Bacteroidales > Prolixibacteraceae > Draconibacterium. Next base: position 17,040 of record JBKDZK010000138.1, on the reverse strand, counting down.
AAGAGAAGAAAACCCGTAGTCGTCGCCAATAAGTCCTTTGTAAAAAAAGCGCGTGATATGCGTCGAATCCTGCATCTGAACCACATCTATTTCAGGATACAGATCGGGAATTACTTCTACTGAATACGAAAGAGCCAACTCAGGTTCCGTTACTTTATTCTGTATAAACACATTATAAGCCGCCGACTTGTAAAAGTTTCTTTCAACCACAAATCCTTCGTCGTTCTTTTGAGCATTAATCCGAAGCGAATCGTCCAATATCATGTACAACGAATCCACGTCCATTCCATTAAAAAGCCATTTAACCCGGGGTCCGTTTGGTACCTGCAAATCCCCGATATTGTCAAAAATCTGGCTTTTAAACGCGGTATAAACAGGCGGCGTTACCTCGGTTTTAAACCCGTTAATACCAGGTTTCGGAAGTAACTGTAGTTGATAAGTATCCGATTTGTATTTCAAATCAGTAAAATAGAAACGAACCGGGTTGATCACCGAAGCCATTTCAAATTCGTACTCTCCTTCCGACCCTGTTTTCATTAAATAGTTGTTTCCCTCTATATTAATGTATGCGATCTGTGGAATTTCATTTCCTTCGGCCGTTACCCTGACAGTAAAAGCATCACCTTTTTTCGCTTTCAACTCATTATTCTGCAAATGAAAAGTAAAGGGAGCCGGTTTTACAAACGTTTCATTGTAATGGATGATCCTGTGGGCCGATTCAGTCAAAATACTCTTGTTAATAACCAACAAACCTAAAGTAACAACCGCACTAATCAACAGATACACAGCCACTAAGCGCATATTTTTAAAACTAACCGCTTCGTTAAAATCAAAAACCTTTAGTTCATTGATCTTTTGATCGATACTGGCCAATAAAATATCGTTGGAAACGTCTGCCCTTTTATATTCTGATAACTCAATAATATTCAACAACTTATCCTGAATACCAGAAAAATGATTCTGTATTAATTGAGAAGTCGATTTTAAATTCAGCGGCTTTAAAACGTGCGCCAGACGCAACAACGGAATCCCTACAAAACTAACAAGTAGTAAAACCGAAAAAACAATAAAACCGTAAAACACTATCTTTCTGGCTTCTGAAGAAAGGTAACCAACATATTCGATCAGCGAAAAGGCTGTGAATAATACAATCAAAACCGCTGTGCTTACTACTAAACCCTTAATTAACTGGTACGAATAGTACTTAAGTTGAAAGGCATTTAGTTTATGAACAAGTATGTCGAAACTTTTCGTCATTTAATTATTTTTCAGACCCTTGCAAAATAGCTCAATTGTTAACAAAGTGTGTTTTTTTTGCTCACAAAACAAAAATAATCTTTTCATTTAATATTTGGTTTATCCGCAAATTTCTACATATAACAACGAGGACAAAAAAGAATTGTTAGAAGCGTGAAAATTTAAGGTGAATATTTCAACACTATTTACACTGGTTAATATCCTTCTTTTCTTTCTACACCGCGCTATTAACAATTGTTTATAACAACAGAAACGGGATTAGATTATAGCGTCTTACTACTTGTTACACCTGTTTAAAACCCCTTAAAAATTCCGTTAACAGTGTCTTCATAAAAACTGGGAAATACTAATTAACATTTACCAACAGGTTATAATAAACACCATTAGTTTTTTATATTTGTTTTCAATATTAATATTAATACGGAAAGCTTGGACATTCTATTAGTTGAAGACAATGTACTGAACCAGAAAATCGTTTCTTTTAACCTGAAGAAATACAATTTCACGGTTACTGCTGTAACAAACGGACAGGATGCCATAGAGGCAGTGAAGAGTAATAGTTACCGGCTTATTTTAATGGATCTGATGTTACCGGGCATGAACGGCTACGAAATAACCGGTGAAATTAGAAAATACGAAACAGAAAAAGGCGTTGAAAATCAGGTTCCTATAATTGCTATTACCGCAAATACACTGGATAACGACCGGGAAAAATGTTTTGAAGCTGGTATGAATGAATACCTTTCGAAACCTTTTACTGCGGAGCAACTATTGGAAAAAGTGATGCACTTTTTAGCTTAATTGTTAATAAATGGAAGAAGATAATCTGGACATACGGGGAGGCTCATACACGGAGACGGAAAGAGAGCTGGATAAGAAACTACGGCCACTTCAGTTCAGTGATTTCAAAGGGCAGAAACAAATTGTTGAAAACCTTGAAATATTTGTAAAAGCGGCTAAAATGAGGGGGGAAGCCCTGGACCATGTTTTATTGCACGGTCCTCCGGGATTGGGAAAAACCACCTTATCAAATATTATTGCCAACGAACTGGGCGTAGGTTTTAAAATTACTTCGGGACCGGTGCTGGATAAACCTGGCGATTTGGCGGGTTTATTGACCAACCTGGAAGAAAGTGATGTGTTGTTTATCGATGAGATTCATCGTTTGTCGCCCATTGTGGAAGAATACCTGTATTCGGCTATGGAAGACTTTCGGATTGATATAATGATCGACAAGGGACCCAGTGCAAGATCGGTGCAGCTCGAATTAAGCCCTTTTACGCTGATTGGAGCCACAACCCGCTCCGGACTGTTAACTTCTCCCCTGCGGGCCCGTTTTGGCATTAAATCGCACCTGGAGTACTACGACGCGGATGTATTGACTTTAATTGTTAAACGCTCGGCCGGTATTTTAAATGTGGCGATCACCGAAGATGCCGCCCGCGAAATTGCATTGAGAAGCCGTGGCACACCCCGTATCGTCAATTCATTGTTGCGGAGAGTGCGTGATTTTGCGCAGGTAAAAGGCGATGGAAACATCGAAATAGAAATTACGCGTCATGCACTGGCAGCTATGAACATCGATAAATATGGTTTGGATGAAATGGATAACCGTATTTTGTCGTCCATTATCGACAAATTTAAAGGTGGACCGGTGGGGATAACCACCATTGCTACCGCAGTTGGTGAAGATGCAGGTACGATAGAAGAAGTCTACGAACCCTTTTTAATAAAAGAAGGATTTATTAAACGAACTCCCCGCGGAAGAGAAGTTACCGAATTGGCCTACAAACATTTGGGTAAAATAAAATACGGCGACTCCCCTACTCTATTTTGAAATAAATTTTACTTCAAACAAACGGGAATACAGTTTACCGGTTACAAACATGCGGTCGTTTTCGGCATCGTACGCAATACCGTTCAGGTAGTCGATGCGTTCGCCTTGTTTGTGATAAAGATTGATGATTCCGGCCATGTTGATCTCTTCCACTATTTTTCCGGTTACAGCATCAATTTTTACGATGTAATCAGAGGTGTAAACGTTGGCATAAATAAAACCGTTCACATATTCCAGCTCGTTCAAATTGGCCATTAATCCGCGGTCGTTGGCAACCTGTAGTTTTTTTACCACCGAAAAATCATCCGGACTGATCCAGGTAAGAACATGTGTTCCATCGCTCATAATAAGGTTTTTACCGTCGTTGGCAAGTCCCCATCCTTCGGGCGATGCGTAAGTAAAACTATCGATGACGGCCAGTGTTTCCAAATCGTAAACGAAGCCTTTTTGAGCGCGGTAAGTAAGTTGGTAGATCTTGTTGTTTAGTATGGTAATTCCTTCGCCAAAATATTTGTCGTTCATTTCAAAAACCTGCAGTGGCTTGCCTGTTGAAACATCTATTTTCATCAGTCTTGAATGACCTTTTTCCCCGGTTCCTTCGTAAAGAAAACCGTTGTGGTATTCCAGTCCCTGCGTATACGAAGTGGTTAAGTGCGGGTAATTATTCAGCACCTGGTAAGAAAACCGGGCAGGTTTAACATCCGACAAAACCGTGATAGCTTTCGACCGGGTATTTTTTAAGCCATCTGTTTTTTCAGCATGAACATTTAAATTTATATTTCCAACTTCCTTTAATTCAATATCTTTCTCTGTAAAATCAAGTTCGTTACTTTCTTTTATCAATTTATTTTGAAGGTATAGATTCACCGATTTTAGTTCCCCGTCGCGAAGTTTGGTTTTTACATTTACCGAAACTTTTTCTCCGCAAATGTATTGCGGTTTTTCGGGTTGAACAGTGATGGTGCTAACCGGTTTGCGTGCTCGTTTTTCCGATTTACTTGAACACGAAAACGTAGTTACAAACAAGGCAATGATCAGAAATATGGGAAAAAGCTTTTGTTTCATCTGCTTTTGAATAATTAAAAGTTCAAAGATAAAACTATTAAATGTTTGCTGTTAAATGTATTTTATCTTTGCTCAAAAATAATACTCGATTGAATCCTTTCAAAAAATTAGCCGGCGATACAGCTATTTATGGCGTTAGCAGCATAGTAGGGCGTTTCCTGAATTGGTGGCTTGTCCCCTACTACTCTTTTATGTTTTTGCCCGAACAGTACGGGGTGGTCACCAACATGTATGCCTATGTGGCTTTTTTCCTGGTGTTGCTCACGTACGGAATGGAAACTTCGTATTTCAGGTATGCTTCGCGAAGCGACAAACCCGAAGAAGTTTATTCCGCATCGCTGATTTCGTTGCTGTTTACCACGCTTTCTTTTGTGCTGCTGGCCTCGGCTTTCCGGCACGAAATTGCCGCCTGGATTCGCTATCCCGATCATCCGGAATACATACTTTGGTTTGCCATCATCCTGGGAATCGACGCATTTACTGCCATTCCTTTTGCGCGACTAAGGCTGAACAACCGGCCGATAAAATTTGCGATGCTGAAGTTTATTTTCATCGGCTTCAACATAGGTTTTAACCTGTTCTTTATTTCGCTTTGCCCGAAACTGGTGGAAAACAACCCCGACTCCATTGTTAACCTGGTGTATTCCAAAGAAATTGGCGTTGGCTATGTTTTTATTTCCAATCTTCTGGCTTCGGTAATTGTATTGGTTTTGCTGCTTCCTGAGATTTTCCGTATCTCTTTTCGTTTTGATAAAAAGCTGCTGAAACAAATGTTGAATTACGGCTTTCCTATTCTGATTGTGGGATTAACCGGGATGATCAACCAAAATATAGATAAAGTATTGTTACCCTTTTTATTGCCGCAGAATCAGGACCCGATGTTTCAGCTGGGAATATACGGAGCCAACTACAAACTAGCCGTACTGATGAATATGTTTATACAGGCATTTCGTTATGCGTTTGAGCCTTTCTTTTTTGCGCGTGGCGGATCAAAAGACGATCCGCGGATATATGCCGTGGTAATGAAATATTTTGTGATTTTCGGGCTGATCATTTTCCTCTTAATGATGCTTTACCTTGATGTTGTAAAACTGATCATCGATCCGAAATACCACGAAGGATTAAAAGTGGTTCCGCTGGTTTTACTGGCCAACCTCTTTTTTGGCATTTATTTCACACTTTCGCTGTGGTACAAACTTACCGACAAAACCCGTTACGGAGCTTACATGGCTGTTATTGGATCGTCTATTACCCTGATTTTAAATTTTTTATTGATACCGGTTATGGGTTATATGGGCTCGGCTATCGCTGTTTTTGTCTGTTTTCTGGCCATGATGATTATATCGTTTGTATTAGGGCAAAAGCACTACCCCGTTCCTTATGATTTAAAGCGGATTGGAACTTATGCTATTTTCGCGGCTGTATTTTTTGCCGCTTCCTATTTTACTGAAAGTTTACCTTCACTACTGAAATACGGTGTGAATACCGTTTTCATGCTTCTTTTTCTGGGAACTGTTTTTAAACACGAAAAAAATGACCTGCTAAAATTGTTTAAAGTAGGAACTAAAAAGTAAATAAAGTATTTAAGTTTCTATATATCAGTCATTAATTGTAGTAATAAAGCTTATTTTATCTCGTTTCATAAATATAAGGAATGAATGAGATAAATATGAAAAAGTATTAATTTTGTGGGATTATGAATATCGAAGGTAAAATTATTGCTTTGGCCAGCGATCACGCAGGCTTTCTGAAAAAACAGGTGATCATAAAATTCCTGCAGGAAAACAACATTCCGTTTAAAGATTTTGGGTCTTACTCAGAAGAAAGTGTGGACTATCCGGTTTATGCACATTTAATCGGTGAAGCCATTGAAAAAGGAGAGTACGAAACGGGTATTACTTTTTGCGGAACAGGGCAGGGAATCAGTATCGCAGCTAACAAGCACCAGGGCGTTCGTTCGGCTATTTGCTGGAATCCGGAAATCGCTGTATTAGCGCGTCAGCACAACAATGCAAACATTTGTGCCATTCCGGGCCGCTTTGTTGGCGACGAAGAAGCAATTGCCATTGTAAAAGCCTTTTTAAGTACTGATTTCGAAGGAGGAAGACACGCCCGCAGGGTAGACCAGATTCCTATTTGTTAATGAATGACGGAACTGAAAAACATATTTCTTCAGGATTCTAAAATAGCTTTTAACAAACAGCATCGACGAACCTTAAATTTCAACATTTCGAAGTATGATGAAGCAGTGGTCAAAGGCAAGCTTCGTTATACCAACCTTGAATTGGCGAAACAACGTGCTTCTTATATCAAAGAAAAAGTAGTTTCAAATCTTGCTGTCCATCTCACGGAGTTTGAAAAGAATGCTCAAAAAAACAGGATTGAAGTGCTGTGGGCACGCGATGGAAAAGAAGCGGTGGAGGAAATAAAGAAAGTTCTGGAGGCCGTAAATGCAAAAGTTCTGGTGAAAAGTAAGTCGATGATCTCGGAAGAGATTGAACTTAATGAACACCTGGAACAGGCAGGTTACGAGCCCGTTGAAACTGATTTAGGGGAATTTATTGTGCAGGTAGCCGGCGAGAAGCCTTACCATATTTTAACGCCTGCCATGCACAAATCGAAAGAAGATGTGGCGGCGCTTTTCAATCAAAAATTTGATACACCCGAAAACTCGACACCCGAAGAACTCACCAAATTTGTTCGCGGGGTTTTGCGTAAAAAATTTACGAGTGCCGAAGTGGGAGTGACCGGGTCTAATTTTTTAGTGGCCGATATCGGGGGAGTGGCTCTGACCGAAAACGAAGGGAACGGAATGATGTCGGTTTCTTTTCCAAAGGTGCACATTGTTATCACCGGCATCGAAAAAATAATTCCTTCAGTTAACGATTTGGCTTTGTTTTTTCCGTTGTTGGCAACCCTGGGAACGGGGCAGCAGTTAACGGTTTACAACTCGTTGTTTACCGGGCCAAAAAGGAGCAACGAAGCCAACGGACCCGAAAAAATGGTAGTGGTGTTGCTCGATAACAACCGAAGCAAAATAGCGGAAGAAAAAGAGCGCTACAAAGCCTTGAAATGCCTGCGTTGCGGGGCTTGTTTAAATGCCTGTCCGATCTACAAAAATGTAGGTGGTTATACGTACAATACTACTTACTGCGGACCAATTGGCTCGGTGATTACACCGGTTATGAAAGGTTTTAAGTTTGATCACCTGAGTTTTGCCTGCACCATTTGCGGGGCTTGTACGCAGGTGTGCCCGGTTAAAATTCCCTTACACGATCTGCTTTTGCTCAACCGCAAAACAAGTGTTGAAACAAAGCACACTTCTTTGGGCTGGAATATGGGAATGAAAGCCTACGAATGGGCCTTTAAGAAGCGAAAAAAACTGGATATGGTCAACGGTTCGGTAAAAAACGGCCTGTTGAAAATGCAACCTGCGATATTGGGCGACCGAAAACAGTTTCCACCGGTAGCCAAAACTTCGTTTAGTAAACAATGGAAATCACATAAAACGTCTTAATTATGTTATCGAATACGTGTAAATATGCTCTTAGAGCCCTCATTTATCTGGGAAAATTTTCTACCGAAGACAAACGAATCGGTATCAAGAAGATTTCGGAAGATCTTGAATTGTCATCTCCTTTTTTGGGGAAAATTCTTCAAAACCTGGTAAAGCAAAAACTGCTGGTTTCCACCAAAGGACCCAATGGCGGATTTTCGCTCGCCAGAAATGCTTCTGAAATTTCGTTGTGGGAAATTGTAACCAAAGTTGACGGCGAAGAGTTTTTCACCAACTGTCTGATCAGGTTGGAACCATGTAAAACACACGATCCGTCAAAACCGCTGTGTCCGGTACACGCCCAGTACGAAGTTCTCAGAAATCAAATCCGTGGATTTTACACAGAAACAACGCTTGAGAAAATTGGCGAGGACATCGATAAATACGAAGACCTGGTAAAACTTTAGAGGTATTTTTCCAGCTTTTTACCTGAAACAAACAGGCGAAAAAGAATGGTAGCACTTAGTAATCCGGCTACATTGGCCCAAAGGTCAAGCACATCGGATTGACGGGTAACGGATATTTTATGTTGAACCGATTCCAGCATTACAGCCAGGCATATGGCTACCAGTGGTGTCCAGAAATAGTAGTTGGGCGTAAATTTTTTTACCGGTCTGAAAAGCAGCAGGCACAGGATAAAAAACAGGGAAAAATGGACGATTTTATCCAAATGAGGAATCCTTAAAAAAGGTTCTGCGGGCAGTTGGCTGGCCGGAATAAAGAGCAAAAAACACGTAAGTAAGAACCAAATCGTAAGTCTCCAGTAATCGTTAAATTTCAACATGGCGGGAATTTATATTCATATTCCTTTTTGCAGGCAGAAGTGCTATTATTGCGATTTTTACAAAACCGTTAATACCACCTTAAAACCTAAGTTTTTACAAAGCCTGAAAGCGGAGGCAAAGGTACGTAAAAACTACCTTGGAAACGAGGCGGTCGAAACCATTTATTTTGGCGGAGGAACCCCATCGGTGCTTGAAGCCGGCGAGCTGGCCGATATTCCGGAGTATTTAAATGAGCTGTTTGAAGTAAAGAAAAACGCAGAAATCACCTTCGAGGCCAACCCCGATGATTTAACGCCCGCATACCTTGAGGCAATAAAACAGGCAGGAATTAACCGCCTGAGCGTGGGGATTCAGGCTTTGCAAAACCGGCATCTTCAAAAAATGAACCGTCGGCACGATGCCAGCCAGGCCATCGAAGCCATTCAAAACGCTGCGAAAATTGGTTTTAACAACATCAGTGTCGATCTTATTTACGGGCTTCCCGGTTTAACCGAAAGTGAGTGGAAAGACAGTCTGAGCCAGGTTTTTGAATTGCCTGTACAGCATCTTTCAGCCTATCATTTAACCTATCACGAAGGCACGGCCTTTTATACCTGGTTAAAAAAGGGCACACTCAGGGAACTGAGCGAAACCGAAAGTGTAAAGCAGTTTGAAATTTTGATCGACAAAGCAGCTTCGGCGGGTTTTGAGCAGTACGAAATCTCAAATTTTGCGCGTAACGAATTGTATTCGCAGCACAATACTTCGTACTGGCAAGGGAAAAAATACCTGGGTTTAGGGCCTTCAGCACATTCTTTTGACCAACAATCGCGCCGGTGGAACACTTCGCATGTCGAATCGTATATCAAGGCCATCGACAACGGATTAGCCTTTTCGGAAGAAGAAATACTAAGCGAAAAAGACCGCTACAACGAATACATTTTAACCCGCATCCGAACTAAATGGGGAGTGTCGTTAACGGCTATCAATGAGCTTTTTGGAGAAGAAATGAAAAGCTATTTTCTAACGCAGTTAAAAAAATATGTTGACGCCGGGTTGGTAACCCTGGAAAACGATCGTATCACTTTACCGCGGAAAGGTCTGTTTGTTTCGGACGAGATAATGACCGACCTGATGATTATTTGATTGTCAACCAATAAGTTGAATTCGCATTCTATCTGAAAAATATTGGTAAAAGCAAAGGTGGATGGCATTATTTATCTATCTTTGCGGTTCTTTGAAAATCAGATTGCATGCAAGTAAAAATTATCAATAAATCGAGGAATAAGCTGCCGGCTTACAGTACAACACTTTCTGCCGGAATGGATTTACGCGCGAATCTCGATCAGCCGGTAACTTTAAAACCCTTACAAAGAGCTTTGGTTCCAACGGGCCTGTTTATCGAATTGCCCGAAGGTTACGAAGCACAGGTACGCCCCCGAAGCGGACTGGCCCTTAAAAAGGGAATAACCGTTTTGAATACGCCCGGAACAATCGACGCGGATTACCGGGGTGAAATAGGCGTCATTTTGATCAACTTGTCGCAGGAAGATTTTGTTATAGAGAACGGTGAACGAATCTGTCAGATGGTAATTTCGAGCCACGAAACTGTGGAATGGGATTTGGTAGAAGTGCTGGAGGAAACAGAAAGAGGAGCGGGTGGCTTTGGTCACACCGGGAAAAATTAACATGAAGAAAAGAATAGTACAAGGATTAGGAGCTGCATTTTTGTTGGCGTCATTTATTTCCTGTTCTGGACCAAAAAAAGTTACCGAACAGGAAGTCGTCAAAGCTGCTGTAGATAAACCCGTTGATGAGCTGGCCGAAGAACAGCAAAAACAATTTGAATACCTTTTTGTAGAAGCCTTAAAACAAAAGATGTTTGGCAATCCGCAAAAGGCCATTCAGCTGCTGTCAAGCTGTTTGGAAATTGATCCAAACTCGTCGGCAGCCATGTTCGAGCTGGCAAACATCCACGCGGTAAACAACGATTTTACCAGTGCTTCTTTGTTGCTGGAGAAAGCCATTTCGCTGAATCCTGACAATAAATGGTACAAGGTGTTACTGGCGCAAATTTACCAGCAAACCCGCAAGTTTTCAGAAGCGGCCGATTTGTATGCAGAACTGATAAAAAAAGAACCGGAAAACCTGGAATACATATACATGAATGCAGCTTTACTCGCCAGTGCAGAGCGCTACGATGAGGCCATTGCTGCCTACAACAAAATGGAAAAGGAAACCGGGATAAACGAACAGATTTCGGTGGCCAAACAGCAGGTGTATGTTTCGCAGGGAAAAATCGATAAAGCTTTTGAAGAGATTCAGAAACTGATTGACAATAATCCCGGAGAAGCCAAGTATTACGGTTTACTGGCCGATTTATACCACAGTCAGGGCGATGATGAAAATGCCTTGAAATACTACCAGAAAATTCAGGAGTTGGATCCGGAAAATGGTTTTGTGCATTTTTCACTGGCCAATTATTACCTCGAAAACGGAGATACAAAAAAATCGTTTGAAGAAACCAAAAAGGGCTTTGAAAGCGGATCGGTGGAAGTTCAGACCAAGCTTCAGCTGTACATGATGCTGACCAATAACAATACGCAGCCAAAACTTACGGAGGAGCAGGAAAACGAACTGATCGCGATTTTGCTGGAAAAACACCCTGATGATGCACTGGTGCATACAATTTATGCCGAAAGCCTGCTGAAAAAACAAAAGCTGGCAGAAGCAAGAACCGAATTGCTGAAATCGCTGGAGATCGAGAAAAACGATTACATGATTTGGGAACGGGTGATGCTGATCGACAACGATTTGCAGGATTGGAACAGCTTGTATACACACACAAAGGAAATTATGGAGTTGTTTCCCAATCAGCCACAAGGCTACTTTTTCCATGCCATTGCTTGTGTTCAGCTCGAAAAGTTTGAAGAAACGGTTACAGTTGCCGACGAAGGTCTGGATTTTGTAATTCAGAACCCGCAACTGAAATCCAACTTCCTGATGCTAAAAGGAGAAGCCATTTACAAGCAAAACAAAAAAGAGGATGCTTATAAATTGTTTGACAAAGCATTGGAACAGGATCCTGAAAATTACCTGATTTTGAACAACTATGCTTACTACCTGTCGGTTGAAGGGAAAGAGCTGGATAAAGCCGAACGGATGAGTGGAAAAGTGGTGGAGCGCTTCCCCGACAATTCAACTTACCTGGATACACATGCCTGGGTTTTGTTCAAAAAAGGAGAATATACGCTGGCTAAGTTTTACATGGAGTCGGCCCTGAAAAACGGGGGAGAGGATAACCCAACCCTGCTCGAACATTACGGCGACATTCTGTTTATGCTTAAAAAGCTGGATGAAGCCAAAGCCTATTGGGAAAAAGCAAAGAATTTCGGAGGAGATTCGGAGGTTCTGCTGCGTAAAATAAAGGAACAAAAATATATTGAAGAGTAGAAAATGGGAAAACGTTCCTTGTTTAAGTTTCCGCTTATTGTTTTTTTTCTGTTTTTGATTGGAGCAAGTGCCTGTAAGGCTCCGCGTGAAGTGGTTAGAACGGCCATTAAACCAATGGGCACCAATCGTCTGTTGAAAAACATCGAAGAGAATGCGTTTGATTACGAGTACCTGACGATTAAACGAATCAGCTGCCAGTTTTCCACTTCCGAGAATAAATCATCGTTTCGCATTGACCTGAGGTCGAAGAAAGACGAGCAGATTCTGGTAGCGATCAGTAAGCTCAATATTCCGGTGGGTAGGGTGCTGCTTACCCCCGACAGCGTTAAATACGTGAACTACATCGATCACAATTATTTTGTGGACGATTATTCATTTATCTCCGATTTTTTGAATATGGACATCAATTTTGCCACCATTCAAAACATCATTTCCAACAATGTCTTTTCCTATCGCGACGACCCGCGTGACGATTACAAAACCTTTGATTCCTTTATTGAATCCGGGATGTACGTACTTCAGTCGGAGAAAAACAGGAAGATCTTTAAAATGGAAAACAAAAGGCCGCAGAAGATCGATCGACGCCTGAAACGCCTTGATGTGGAAGCGCTTATCCTGCAACGAATGTTTTTTGATCCGGTGCATTATTCCCTCAGAAAACTCGAAATATTTGACAAAACCAACAATCGTAACGTGTTTATGACGTTTGATGAATTTACGGAGGTAAATGGGAAAGAGTATCCGGGAGCTATTGATATGAGTTTTCAATCGGAAGTGGATAAAGTTTCGGTATCGCTGAAAATGAGCGGTTTTTCAACCGAAGAAATCACTTCGTTTAGCATCAAAATACCGGAAAAATACGAGGAAATCCGTGTAAATTAAGCTTGTTTCATTTACATTCGTGAAAACGATTTTGGGATGAAGTATTTCGTATTCACATGGATTGTTTTTCTGATTCCTCTGGTAGGTTTCACACAATCAATTTCCGAACTGCAAAAGCAAAAAGAAGATGCAGCCAGGGAGATTGAATACACTTCCCGTCTGCTTCAGAAAGCCCAAAAAAACGAAAAATCATCGCTTACCAAACTAAACCTGCTCAACAGTAAAATACGCCAGCGAAACTCCCTTATTGACGCTATTAATGGCGAAATACGCTTGTACGACGAGTTTATTTCGAACAACGTTTTGGCGGTGGATATGCTGGAGGACGATCTCAAAAACCTAAAGGATGAATATGCCGAAATGATCCGGCTGGCCTACAAAAACCGACACAGCGGAGATGTTCTTTTGTTTATGTTGTCGGCCGAAAGCTTTAACCAGGCCTACCGCCGGCTTTTGTACACGCGCCGGTATTCTTATTACCGGAAAAACCAGGTTGAAATGATCGGGTCGGTTCAGGAAGTGCTGAACGGAAGCATTAAAAAGCTGGAAGAACAAAAGGCAGTAAAACAACAGCTGGTGGGACAAACCAGGGAGGAAAGGCAGCAGCTTTCAAAAGAACAGGGCCAGCAAAACCAGGAACTAAAGGAGTTGAAAGACCAGAAAAGAAACCTCGAAAAACGGCTTCAACAACAGCGAAAAATAGAGCAGCAAATCGAACGTGAAATTCAGCGGATTATTGAAGAAGAAGCCCGCAAAAGCAAGGAAAGCGGAGGCTCGGGTTTTGCACTTACTCCCGAACAAAAGCTGATTGGCAGCAATTTCGAACAAAACAAGAAGCGCCTGCCCTGGCCGGTGGAACGGGGAATTATTGTGGAGCATTTTGGGGTTCACCAGCACCCGGTGCTTACCAACGTGCAGGTTCGAAACAACGGGGTAAATATTGCTACCGAAGCGGGTTCAAAAGTACGTGCCATATTCAGTGGCGAAGTAACCCGTGTTTTTGGCATTTCGGGTGGAAATACGGCCGTTATTATCCGGCACGGGAGTTATCTTTCGGTGTATTCCAACCTGCGCGAGGTAGTGGTTAAAAAAGGCGATAAAGTGACCACCAAGCAAGTGATCGGAACGGTTTTTACCGATTTTGACGATGACAACAAAACCATCCTCAAATTTCAGATTTGGCACGAAAGCCAGAAAATGAACCCCGAAGACTGGATTGTCCGGTAGTTATTTCCTTTCGTTCAGTTTTGCATTGATCTCCCTCAGATTTTCCAGCATTTCCATGGTTACCGGGTTTTCAACAGCGGCATTGCGCATTTCTTCTTTTCGCAAACCCAGTTTGGTGTCAAAGCGGCCCAGTATTAAAGAGAAAACCACAAATCCCACCATCATTACCGGGTAAGTGACCCATTTGTTTTCATCCAGAAAGTTTCGAATGGTTTCGTCTTTTAAATCATTTAAAAACATAAATACGATCATTATAAAGCTGGTGTAATTGATATACATCCGCGCACGATCGATATAGATTTTCCACCGGATGAAGGTGCGTTTGTCCATTTTTATTCCAAAGAATTTCATAGCTGTTACGAGTTTAATTGCAGTTCCATTTTGTATTGAGAGAGAAAGTGCTGCAGGCCGGTTTTTTCCAGGAAATGCTGAGTTTCCCCGCTCAGATCGTTCACATTGTTGGTGTTGATTTCGCTTCCGGCTTTCTCATAAAAAGAACGAAACAAAGTGCTTCCTATTTTCTGACGCCTGAATTTTGGTGCCACAGCAAATTGCAATATCCGGGCCCGCTGAAGGTCTCCGGCCAGGTAAGCCGTTAACTCATTGTCCAGGTAAGCGCCGTAAACGGTAACACTGTCAAGTTTCCGGATGGTTTCCGAAGCATTCTGCCAGGTAGGTTCCCAACTTCTGAAAATATCCAACATACTAAAATCAGGAGCAGGCATTTCACTAATCTCAACCGCACTATTTATAATAACAGAATCTGGTTTACCTTTAAAACATTCGAGTTTTGTTGCCTTTTTAAAACCGGCCGAAGTGTACGATTTGATGGCAGGAATATTTTCGCTGATCACCTCCAGTTCTATTTTGGTAACCTTCTTTTTGCGGAGTAGGGGAATCAGCTGTTCGTACATTTTAGGAGTGGCTTTTTGCCCTCTGTAGTCCTTTAAAACACCTGTGGCTGCGTTGTAGGCAACGGTTTCGTTATTCACTTGCCGGATGGCATGCAGCATAAAACCAACGGGTTTACCTTCGTCAAAAATCCCCATCGAATGATCGGGCAGAATATCTTCCGACATGATTTTCCCGGCCAGTATTTCGGGGGTGAGATTTACCTTTACAAAATACTCTTCGAAAGCGCGGTTGAACAGGTCGGTCAATTTATCAATGCTTAGGTTTTCAAGTGTGCGGAATTCCATTATTGATTGGTTTGAAGTTGATTTTTGGGTAATAAAAAACCGGCTTGTGGCCGGTTTCTGTTTATGGTGATTTTATAAATTAGCCATTCTTGTAAGAGACGGGATGTCGAGAAATTTGATCTTTCGTCCCTGTAACTCGATGAGTTTGTCGTTTTTGAATTCAGATAACAGCCTGATAACCGATTCGGTGGCCGTACCAACCATGTTGGCCAGTTCTTCGCGGGTGAGCGAAATCTGAAGCGTATTGTGATGATCGAGGTCAAAATTCTCTTTCAGCAACAACAAGACTTCTGCCAGGCGTTCGCGAACTGTCTTTTGAGCAATGTCGGTAATGTAATCGTTGGCTTCGCGTAATTCGCGGCAAACAATCTGCAACATGTGGTGCGAAAACTGCCAGTTGCTTTGGATCAGGTATAACAGTGTTTGATATGGAATGTGGCAAAGCGCCGCTTCATCAATCACTTTGGCGGTTGTACAGGCCAGCTCCTGGCTCAGTAGCGAACGGTAAGCAATGATCTCGCCTTTTTTGGCAAAGCGAATGATCTGTTCCTTGCCATCAATACCTGTTTTGTACACTTTGATGATGCCGCGCGTAACACAGAAAAACCCTGTTAATCTGCTTCCTTCGCGGTAAATGATGGTTCCTTTTTTGTAGAGCGAACAAGTTTTTTCAAAGTTCAAACGGTTGAACTCATCCTCAGTCAGTTTTTTAAATAACTGAAATCCACTCAAATCCGATTCAGCATCCGATGGCCTTTTAACTGCACTTCTCATTTTAGGTTTTTAGAATAAAATTAAATTCAGCTCTCTCTTAATGACGATAAAAATACAATTATCTGCTTTATTCGAAAAACTATTTATATAGATAGTTGTATGTTGTATATTTGTTGCAAAGTAAAATAAAAGTATTTTAAAATTAGGATGTTATGAAGCATGTTGTCGATATGGCGTGGACTGATAAACTCGCTTTCGAAGGTGATATGGATGGACACAAAGTGATTGTAGATGCTACGGAAGAAGCGGGAGGCAGCGATCTGGGGCCACGTCCCAAGAAGTTAATGCTCACGGCTTTGGCCGGTTGTACCGGGGTGGATATAATTATGATTCTGAAAAAAATGAAAGTGGAAGTGGAAGCTTTCAATGTAATTGTGGAAGCTGATGTTACCGAAGAGCACCCCAAACGTTATTACAAAATGAAGGTGATCTACCAGTTTAAAGGAAAAGATTTACCCCTGGAAAAACTGGAAAAAGCAGTGAAATTATCCGAAGAAAAGTATTGCGGAGTAACTGCGGCCTACCAAAAAGCCATGGATGTGAAAAGTGAGATCAGAATTGTGGAATAAGAACAGTGCATGATCAAAATAAACAGAAAGCAATCTTCAGTGAAGGTTGCTTTTTTGTTGCCCTACACTTGTCGACTTTTTTTGCAGAGTTCCAAAAAAAAACAATAAAACCTTTGTTTAAAATACTTTTTTAATCGCTTGCGGGAAATACTGTGCAGGAGCGCTTTTTCTCAAAATGACTTCCAGAAAACCGTCGTTTAATTTGACAAAATTTGTCGCAATAATATGATAAACAGGCTGCTTGTCCTGTTTTCCGGTTATGATTTCACTCACAAAAGCCCTAACTTGTATGTACCATTAAATTTTTCAAAATCATTTAAACACATGGTTTTGAAATCATTTGTTTAAAAACCCCGCCTGTTATGGCAAAAAAACGGACATGGGAATCCATGAACGAAAGCGTATCCTGGCGTTTGTAGATAAAGGCATAGCGGTAATTACTGTAAGCACCCGTAAA
>JBKDZK010000137.1:0-4453 GCA_047971205.1 Draconibacterium sp. | reverse complement strand
CATTGCCATCGACGACGGAATTGCCATGGGGCACGACGGAATGTTGTATTCACTCCCTTCGCGCGATGTAATTGCCGACAGTGTGGAATACATGTGCAACGCCCACAAGGTAGATGCCATGGTTTGCATTTCGAATTGTGACAAAATCACCCCCGGAATGCTGATGGCGGCCATGCGTTTGAATATCCCCGCGGTTTTTGTTTCGGGCGGACCAATGGAAGCCGGCGAAGTAGACGATCGTCACCTCGACCTGGTAGACGCCATGGTAATGGCGGCCGACTCCAATATTACCGATGAATACCTGGCCAAAGTAGAAGAAAATGCCTGTCCCACTTGCGGATCCTGCTCGGGAATGTTTACTGCCAATTCGATGAACTGTCTGGCCGAAGCAATTGGACTGGCGCTGCCCGGTAACGGAACCATTGTGGCCACGCATGCCAACCGCAAACGACTGTTTGAAGAATCCGTTGAAAAAATTATCGCAGCCACCCAAACTTATTATTACGAAGGAAACGACAAAGTTCTTCCCCGGAGCATTGCTACCCGCGATGCCTTTTTAAATGCCATGAAACTTGACATTGCCATGGGAGGATCAACCAATACTGTTTTGCACCTGTTGGCCATTGCACACGAAGCGGGCGTAGATTTTACCATGTCGGACATCGACCGGCTTTCGCGCCAAACGCCTAACCTGTGCAAGGTAGCGCCCAACTCGCACTACCACATCCAGGATGTAAACCGTGCCGGAGGTATTCTTTCGATCATGGGAGAAATGGAACGTGGAGGATTGTTGGTAACCAACGTAAACCGCATTGACGGAAGAACATTGGCCGAAGCCATTTCGGAATACGACATTAAACGTGAAACCGTAACTGAAGATGCTTTCAGGCGATTTAAATCGGCACCGGGCGGAGGAAGAAACCTGGTAATGGGATCGCAGGAAAGCACATTTAAAGTACTCGACGACGATCGTAAAAAAGGATGTATCCGCAATATTGAACACGCCTACAACAAAGACGGCGGGCTCGCAGTTTTATTTGGCAACATTGCTGAAAAAGGCTGTATCGTAAAAACAGCCGGTGTAGATTCGTCCATCTTTCAGTTTAAAGGGAAAGCACGGGTTTTTAACTCGCAGGAAGAGGCCGTTAACGGAATTCTGGGAGATGCCGTTCAAAAAGGAGACGTAATCGTTATTCGTTACGAAGGCCCCAAAGGCGGTCCGGGAATGCAGGAGATGCTCTACCCTACTTCGTACCTGAAATCGATGCAGCTTGATAAATATTGTGCGTTGATCACCGACGGACGTTTTTCCGGAGGAACTTCGGGATTGTCGATCGGCCATGTTTCACCGGAAGCAGCGGGCGGCGGCGCCATCGGGCTGATTCGCAACAACGACGACATTGAAATCGATATCACCAGGCGTTCCATCAATCTGCTGATTACAGAAGAAGAACTGGCCGAACGCCGGAAAGCAGAAGAAGCCAAAGGTAAAGACGCCTGGCAGGCGGGAGAAAGAGAACGCAATGTTTCAAAAGCATTGAAAGCGTACGCAAGTTTTGTCTCCTCCGCTGATTTAGGTGCCATTCGATTAATTGACTAAAACGAAACAAAAGACAAAGTAGCCAATACTTTATCTAACAAATAATTAAACTATATATTTCGAAATAGGTTGTCCGAAAAGCAACCATCGCTAAAAGCAAAAAGTATGACAACAAAAAGAGTTACCGGTTCTGAAGCACTGATTCTTTCGTTACTGGAAGAAGGGGTAGATACCATATTCGGGTATCCCGGAGGTGCCATCATGCCCGTTTACGACGCATTGTACGATTACGACAAACGGGTAAATCACATTTTAACACGTCACGAACAGGGAGCAATCCACGGAGCACAGGGTTATGCACGAGTCACTGGCAAACCAGGTATCTGTTTTGCGACTTCAGGTCCGGGTGCTACCAACCTAATGACAGGTATCGCTGATGCAATGATCGACTCAACTCCTTTGGTGTGTATAACCGGACAGGTGGCTTCTCCGCTACTGGGAACCGATGCCTTCCAGGAATCAGACATCGTGGGCATGTCGATTCCGGTCACAAAATGGAACTACCAAATAACCTCGCCCGAAGAAATTCCGCAAGCCATCGCCCAGGCATTTTACATTGCCAACAGTGGCCGGCCAGGACCGGTACTTATCGACCTGACCAAGGATGCACAGTTCGGCGAACTTGATTTTGAATACAAAAAATGCACAAAAATACGGTCGTATGTACCGGAAAAACCGGTTGACCCGCATGCTGTAAAAGAAGCTGCTGATTTGATCGATGCTGCCAAAAAACCGATGATCCTTTTCGGACACGGAATCATTATTGGCCGCGCAGAACAAGAGCTTAAAGACTTTATCGAAAAAGCAGGAATTCCGGCTGCCTGGACCATCATGGGTCTGTCAGCACTTCCTACCGATCATCCGCTGAATGTAGGAATGTTGGGAATGCACGGCAATTACGGTCCCAATGTATTGACCAACGAAGCCGATCTAATCATCGCTGTTGGAATGCGTTTCGACGACCGTGTTACCGGGAAAGTAAGTGAATACGCCAGGAAAGCGAAGATCATTCACATTGAGATTGATCCTGCAGAGATCAATAAAATCATCAAAACAGATGTAAGAATTTTGGGAGATGCCAAGAAAGCGTTAAAAATGCTTACTGCAAATGTAAAGGAAAACAGTCATCCGGAATGGATGGACGAGTTCCACAAATACATGAAAGTAGAGCAGGAAAAAGTAATCGACAAAGATCTTTGCCCGACCAAACCGGGATTGACCATGGGAGAAGTAATCAGCCTGGCTTCGGAAAAAACCAATCACGATGCGATTTTGGTGACCGATGTAGGTCAGCACCAAATGGTTGCACAGCGCTACTTCAAGTTTAAACATTCGCGCAGCAATGTTACCTCAGGTGGCTTGGGAACGATGGGATTTTGCCTGCCTGCCAGTATGGGAGCCCAACTGGGAGCACCCGACAGAACGGTAATTGCAGTAATCGGCGACGGTGGTTTTCAAATGACCATCCAGGAGCTGGGAACCATTGCACAAAACAAACTTCCGGTTAAGATTATTGTACTGAACAACCACTTTTTGGGCATGGTACGTCAGTGGCAACAGTTGTTCTTCGAAAAACGCTATTCTTTCACAGAGCTGCAAAACCCCGATTTCATAATGATTGGAAAAGGATTTGGAATCGATGGTCACAGGGTAGACAAACGCGAAGATTTGGCAAGCGGCGTTCAGCAAATGTTGGATCACGACGGTCCTTACCTGTTGGAAGTCACCATTGAAAAAGAAGACAACGTATTTCCGATGGTACCAACCGGAGCGTCTGTTTCGGATATCATTCTGGAACCATGATTCGGGAAAGAGTAATGCGGAATTAAATCAAAAATTCTATAAGATGAAAAAAGAGTTCATAATAACCATATTCTCGGAAAACCACATCGGTTTGCTGACACGTATCACCATCGTGTTTACCCGGAGAAAAATCAACATCGACAGCTTAACTGTTTCCGAATCGGCATTGCAGGGAATCTACAAATTCACGATTGTAATAAAAGAAACAGAAGCACAGACGCAAAAAGTAGTAAATCAACTGGAAAAACTGATTGATGTGCTAAAAGCTTTCTACCATACCAACGACGAAATAATTTACCAGGAAATTGCGTTGTACAAAGTTCCGATCGAACCCATTTACGAGAGCGACGCCATCGAGAAAATTGTTCGTAAGGCCGGGGCTCGTATTCTGGAAATCACAAAAGACTATGTAGTGGTTGAAAAAACCGGCCACAAGGAAGATACACAGGCACTGTTTGAAGAGTTGAATAAATTTCACGTGATGCAGTTTATTCGCTCCGGAAGAGTGGCCATCACCCGCGACCCGATCGAACGCCTCTCTGAGTTCCTGAAAGAAAGGGATGCGTTTTTAAATAGTTTGGATTAGATAAAAAAGAAAGAATATGAACATCCTTCCTGCCCGGCAGAAACAATTCTGTTTTAAGCCGCTCACCTTGCTATTCTTTTGGCTGATAGTTTCCTGCACAACCGTAAATACCAGCCTCAACGATCTAACCTGCGAGTACGAACGCCAACCACCTGGTATCGATACTCCCAATCCGCGTTTCTCCTGGAAAATTGAGTCAGGAGAACGAGGCGTTTACCAGGCTTCGTACCGTATTATTGTTGGCAAAAACGAAAAAGAAGTACTTCGGGAAACAGGAGACTTATGGGATTCAGGAGAAATACAATCCGGAAATTCAGTCAACATCACGTACGAGGGCAAACCACTGCAAAGCAACCAAAACTACTACTGGCGCGTTTGCATTCAAACAAAAAACGGAGAAGAAATATGGAGTGAACCGGCTTTTTTCCACACCGCACTTTTTAATGCTTCGGACTGGAAAGCCA
>JBKDZK010000136.1:0-3034 GCA_047971205.1 Draconibacterium sp. | reverse complement strand
TACCCATATTGTTAAACATCTCTACCACAAAATCTTTGTGCGGTGCCGTGTTTCCGTTGGCTGAAATACAAGTCAGTGACTCGCGCAGGGCGATCGCCGTATTGGGCATTACCCTGAAAATCGGGATGTCGGTCCCGGCCATTTCAGCCAGTTCGTTCATTCCTACTCCGGAAACAATCGAAATCAAGATCTTTTCTGCCGAAAGTGCTCCTTTTATTTCTTTGAGTACGCCTTCGATATGATACGGTTTTACAGCCACAATCACCACCTCGGCATTTTTGGCTGCCTCCTGGTTATCGGTAAAAGTGTTGACGCCCAACTCGGCCAATTTGGCGAGCGTGCTTTCTTTTCGGTCGGAAACCGAGATGTCGGAAGCCGGAACAAACCCTGACTTCACGAGACCAATGGCGATAGCGCCCCCCATGTTTCCAACACCTATTATTGCTATTTTTTTGTTGTTCATAACCGGCAAATTAGTCGTTCATGTTTTACATTCTATTTCTTTTCAGCAAACGTAGCTGAAGCATCTGCGTAAACAGCTTCAAAGGCGGCCAAAAATTCGTCGGCCTGCGCAATTGTTAACCGAAGCGGCGGCAACAAACGAATGATGTTTTGCCCCGAAACACCCGTAAAAATGCCATAGTCAAACAAAAGCTTTTTACGAATTTCAGCGATCGGGAACGGAAACTCCATCCCAATCATCAGGCCTTTTCCCCGCACCTCAAAATCGCCGCCCATAGCCGTCAGGCTCTCCATCAGGTAGTTCCCTGTTTTCTCGGCATTCTCTACCAGGCTTTCATTCTGAATTACATCCAGCACAGCAATGGCAGCCGCACAAGCCAGGTGGTTCCCTCCGAAAGTGGTTCCCAACATTCCGTACCACGGTTCAATTTCGGGCTGAATCAGCACACCACCAATCGGGAAACCATTACCCATTCCTTTTGCCAGCGTAATGATGTCGGGCTTGATTCCGGCATACTGAAAAGCAAAGAAACGCCCGCTACGTCCGTAACCCGACTGAATCTCATCCAGGATTAACACTGCCACGTATTTTTCGGTAAGCTTTTTCAGCTGTTGCAAAAAGGCAATATCCGGCAGGCGAATTCCGCCAATTCCCTGGATACCTTCCACAATTACAGCCGCTACATCGCCGTTTTTCAAAACTTCCTCGGTGGCTTCAATATCGTTAAACGGAAGAATCACCGCATTGGGGCTCTCGTTTACCGGCGCCACAATTTTCGGGTTATCGGTAATCGCTACCGCTGCCGAAGTCCGGCCGTGAAACCCTTTTTTATAGCTGATAATTTTTTTCTTACCGGTAATAAACGACGCCAGTTTCAAGGCATTTTCGTTGGCTTCGGCACCCGAGTTACACAGGAAAAGACTGTATTCATCGCATCCGGAAACCTTGCCCAGTTTATCAGCCAACTCCTGTTGTAACGGATTCTGAACAGAGTTCGAATAAAATCCGATCTGCGACAACTGATCCGAAATTTTTTGCACATAAGCCGGGTGGCTGTGGCCGATGGAAATTACCGCATGCCCTCCGTACAAATCGAGGTATTTGTTTCCATCCTTGTCCCAAACATAACACCCTTCGGCTTTTACCGGTGTAATGTCAAAAAGCGGGTATACATCAAATAGTTTCATATTCTTCAAGTTGGAAGTACAAAGCTGAAAGCACAAAGCCCGAACAGTTCTTCCTCCAATTATTAATTTCTAATTCTCATTTTTCACTAAAAAGCGACAGCCTTTAAACCTAACCCTGCTTTTTCCTCCAGTCCGAACATCAGGTTCATATTCTGAACCGCCTGTCCGGAAGCACCTTTCAAAAGGTTATCGGTTACCGTAATCACCACCAGTTTTTCACCGTGCTTTTCGAGGTAAACAACGGCTTTATTGGTATTCACCACCTGTTTTACGGATGGATTTTCGTCTACCACAAAAACAAACGGATGACCGGCGTAATAGTTTTTGTAAATCTCGGTTGCCTCTTCGATCGAACCATTGTAATTGGTATAAGCCGCAACAAAAATACCACGGGTATGGTTTCCGCGAATCGGAACAAAATTAAAGCCGCTTTCAAAATCGGGTTGCAACTGCTTCCAGCTTTGAAGAATCTCTCCTTCGTGCTGGTGTTCAAAAATTTTA
Source organism: Draconibacterium sp. (assembly GCA_047971205.1). GTDB lineage: Bacteria > Bacteroidota > Bacteroidia > Bacteroidales > Prolixibacteraceae > Draconibacterium. Next base: position 883 of record JBKDZK010000136.1, on the reverse strand, counting down.
TAGGCCGACAGGTTGTTGTTACGCCAGCTAAAATGCGAGGTGGAAGTAGGCTTTTGTCCGGCACCGGTAGAACCGGTAATGGCCTGAACATGTACTTCGTCTTTTAACAAACCTCTCTCGGCCAAAGGCAAAAATGCCAGTTGAATTCCGGTGGCAAAACATCCCGGATTGGCAATATATTTAGCTGATTTTATGGCTTCGCGGTTTAACTCGGGCAAACCGTATATAAAATCGTTCCCTGCTCTTTTCAGGCGAAAATCGTGACTCAGGTCGATGATCTTCAATCCTTCGGGCAGGTTATTTTGCTCCACAAATTCTTTCGATTTCCCGTGACCCATGCACAGGAAGATCACATCCGCCTTTTCAAAAGGCATTTCTTCGGTAAAAACCAGATCGGTATCACCCAGCAAGTCAATATGCACACCTGAAACAGCATTTCCGGCATTACTTGTACTCTGAACAAACACCACTTCCACCTCCGGATGATGAATAAGAATACGCAACAACTCACCGGCAGTGTACCCGGCTCCTCCTATAATTCCAACTTTAATCATTTAATTTGATTAACGAATGCCGATCAACGAATTTCGATTGAAGATTTTCTGTTAATTGACATTCAATATTCAACTTATTAAAAGTTAATGAATGTTTGAATTTTCATGACGAACTCACCCTGATTTCGACACCGATAGTTATCGGGACTCAATCGTCCCTCTCTTCGGGAAGAGAGGGAATGAGGGAGAGTTATAAAACTCAGATTACTATACCCAAAACAAATAACTTTTCGGTTTTTTCACTCGTTCTTTTTCCCTTTTTCTACACCAAAATTTTAAACCGTAGCTACGGCTATGCCTGAAAATTTTGACTTGAAAAAGAAAAAAAT
>JBKDZK010000135.1:0-1873 GCA_047971205.1 Draconibacterium sp. | reverse complement strand
ATAAAAAATTAGCAATGATTATGAGCCGTTCAATCCGAAACTGTTTGCTGGTAAGCATTATCCTTATGAAAACCTCATGTACCCGGAGCAGCACCGAGTTTTATGTTTCTCCAGGCGGAAACGATGCACATTCAGGAACTGCGAAGGAGCCTTTTACCTAAATTGAGCGATTCAAGATGTCATTTACTCTTTTCATATCACATCATATTGTATTTGGGGTGGCGACTGGCGTCGCTCCCATAATTCTCTAATATTTTCTATGTAACGAAGAATTAAGGAAAGTCAGCCACGGGTAATATTTTTTCGTTGGTTACGCCTGTTTTTGTTATTTTAGTGCCCATAAAAGATGTTCTTGTTCACCTATCTGGTGATGTGTATTTTATTGTTTTTTACGCCTCTATAATACTAATTGTCAATCAATTAAACAAGACATCTTTTTTTTTCTTCAAATCGCTCAATATAGGTACTTAACGAAATTCTCTGACAAGTACAAACCAAACGAGACGAGACGAGCATAATAGTTAAAAAGGATTTCCGTGGGGGAGAAACGGTACTGTCTCAATACATAAAATATTTCTCTAATTTTGCGTTTTAATAAAAAAGCTATGTACAAACTACTCGTCCTCTTTATCTTTTTGCCGTTCCTGTCGTTTTCGCAAATCAATCAAACCGATGCCAATGGATTGCGGCAAGGATTGTGGAAAAAAACGCAGCCCAATGGCAGGCCTGTTTACGAAGGACCTTTTAAAGATGGCAAACCGGTGGGGGAGTGGAAACGCTATCATCCGGGAGGACAAGTAAAGGCTTTAATCGAATACCGGGGCGACACTGCACATACACAACTGTTTGATGTTTGGCGAAAGAAGCTGGCAGAAGGCGACTTTCTTAATGAAAAAAAGACCGGGGTTTGGTCGGTTTTTAAAGAAAACCAAAAAGTGGCCGACGAAGAATACCGGAACGGAGTAAAGGACGGTGTTTCGCATCGTTACTACGATACCGGTGAAGTTATGGAAGAAAGTTACTGGGAAAACGATGTACAGGAAGGTGATTACCAGGTGTTTTTTAAAACAGGCGAACCTTACATGCAATGTAAAATGCAAAACAACATGCGCAACGGCCTGTTTTTGGTGTATTTCGAAAACGGACAACAGGAAGTGGTGGGTGCCTATAAAAACAATCTTCGCCACGATGAGTGGAAATATTACGATGAAGACGGAAAGTACCAGTATTCACTCTTTTATAACGAAGGTCAAATCCTGAATCCGCAGGTTCGCGACAGTATCGATAGCCTGCAAATGAAAGAATTGGAAAAGAACAAAGGCCATTTACTGGATCCGGAGAAATTCATGCAAGATCCCTCGGAGTATATGATGCAGAATAAGATGTTCAGGTAAACCCTGTCCATATTTTCATTAAATTGGCGGTAGAATTTGAAATATGCTAAATGACTCGATACATTATACTCCTGATTTTTTCACTGACAATTTGTACGCATACATTCGGGCAAAATTTTTACTGGGTAGCTTTTACTGATAAAAAGGGCACGGACTATTCTTTGTCTTCGCCGGAAGCTTACCTTTCGGAAAGGGCGATTCAACGCCGTATTCAACAAAATATTCCGATTGATTCCCTGGATCTGCCAGTAAATAAGACGTATATCGACTCGGTTCTTACGCTTGATGTAGTTTATGTTCATTCATCGAAATGGTTAAACGGAATGACCGTAAAAACCGAAATGGACCAGTTGGACACTTTGCTGTTACCCTGGAGTTTTATTTCCGAAGTTCGAAAAACAAAACCCGGACAACCCACGAAAAGCGCTACAATTAAGTTTGCTGAAGAAATGGTTTCCGAGGCCGATCCAATTGATACA
>JBKDZK010000134.1:0-2320 GCA_047971205.1 Draconibacterium sp. | reverse complement strand
TGTATGATAGTAGAGAAGAGGAAACGGACCAAATATGTGAAAAACTTATTTGTCGTTTGGATGAGTTTTTTGTTTACGAATTTCTAAGTATTTATTTGCAAGAGGGATCTTCAAGCCTTATGGAAGATTCAAAAATACTAGTCCATATTGATGACGTTTTGCTTCAATTTGGTGTAAATATGATGATCCGCAACAACCAATTTGTTCCACGTCAATCAGAAAAGATTGTTACGGAAATTTATGACCCTACGTTTATGCTGTTGGATGACCTGACTTACGAAGGTGTAAACAGTGAGTTAAGCAAAGCATTTGAAAGTTTTCGGGCAAAAGATTACGAGGATGTGATAACAAAGTCGATCAATGCGGTTCAGTTCAGGCTGCATTGCAGATTTTGGTGGATGGAGAAGTTAATCAGAAAAAGAATATCAACATTCTTTTAAAGGAGGCTAAGAGAAATAATTTGTTGTCGGATTATGAATTGACCAACTCCATTTACACAGATATCAATAGCTTTCTGGAGCGGGTAAGAAAAGACAAGGCCGGTGTTCATCCAACAAACGGCTCTGCCAGCCAGTCGGATGCATTGTTTGTTTTAAATCTTACAATGGTGCTTTTGCAAAATCTAATTCTGAATAACAACAAAAAGGTTGTAGGTTTAAACCCATTGTTCGTAACTTTTCATAATAATCCGGGCTTTAGCCCTTAACCCAAAGCATAAAAACGATGTCGTACGTAAGAAACTGGCTGCACTGTGTTTGGAGTACAAAAGGACGAACTCCTGTGATTAATGCATCGAATAAGCGCGAAATACTGAATCATATTCTGGAAAACGCAAAATCGAAAGGAATATATATTAGAGTTATAAATGGAGGAAAAGAGCACATCCATTGTTTGTTGTCGTTGAATCCGGATCAAAGTCTGGCAAAAGTGATTCAGTTAATAAAAGGAGAGTCTTCGTTCTGGATAAATAAAAATGGACTGATAAAAGGTAAATTCGAATGGGCGAGTGAATATTTTGCCGTGTCGGTCAGCGAGTCTCAGGTTAAAAAAGTTGAAGCATATATTTTAAATCAGGAAGAGCATCATCGGAAGAAAAGTTGGGACGAAGAGTATGCCGAATTTATCAGGAATTATAACTTTGAAAAGAATTAAATTCTTACGATTATGCAAAATTTCTATATCAAATCACACGGATTAGGTAATGACTATATAGTACTTGACCAGGATAGGATCACTTTCGAATTGACTAAAAAAGCCATTGTTCGCATCTGCGATGTGCATTTTGGAATTGGCTCCGACGGAATTTTGTTGAAAGTACCGTCAGAAGTGGCTGATTTTGGCTTGCGCATTTTAAACCCCGATGGATCGGAAGCAGAAAAAAGCGGGAACGGCCTGCGGATTTTTTCGAAGTTTCTGTATGACCACGGACACACTGCCGAAAAAGTATTTACCATTGAAACGCCCGGCGGATTGGTTACTGCCGAGATTGTGGCAGAACGCAACGGCAAAGCTCACACGATTAAGGTGGATATGGGCAAAGCCATTTTTGAATCAGCGAAAGTTCCGGTGAACATCGAGGCTGCTGAATGTATCGACAAACCTTTGCATTTGCACGACAAGTCGTTTAAAATTAACTGTGTTTCGGTGGGTAACCCGCATTGTGTGATACTGGTTGATGAGCTGGATGAAGCGGAAGTGAAAAGTTATGGCTCTGACATTGAGAACCATCCAATGTTTCCGAACCGTATCAATGTGCAGTTTGCAAAGGTAATTGCGCCGACTGAAGTGGAAGCCATGATTTGGGAACGGGGCGCCGGCTGGACGCTGGCTTCCGGAAGTTCTTCGTGTGCGGTGGCTGCAACGGTTATCAAACGCGGACTGACCGAAAGAAAACTGACCATCAAAATGCCGGGAGGAAGTCTTCACATTGAAATTGATGAGGATTGGGAAATTCGCATGACCGGCGAAGTAAGTGAGATTGCCTCGGGTACGCTCAGTGCTGAGTTAATGGAAGATTTTGACGCCAGCTAAATCAGATTTCCAGGCTTGTAAATTCTTTGGTGACTTCATATTCATATTCGGGATATTCGTACATGGGCATCCGTGCTTCGGTTTGCCCAATCGAATAGCCGTAAATCCGCCGGTAATCGTCGCGGTCTTCTCCCATTTCTTCCAGCTGGTTGAGGTATTCGGCAATCGATTTCGATTCGATAATGATTACTTTGCCCATGGTGTCGATTATCGGGCTGTGGTTTCGGGTGCGGTCGTGATCGAATTCCAGGATCCGTCTGCCATAACGGGTAATGCCAATCGTTCTGAA
>JBKDZK010000133.1:0-1737 GCA_047971205.1 Draconibacterium sp. | reverse complement strand
CAAAAAATAGATTCATAATAGTATTTTTTATTGAGCTCATTGTAGGATGCATTTTTGCTTCATGCTCAGGCACGAAAAGGCAAGAAAGCATTCCCGATAATGATGGCACACCTATTATGGCATTCACCAAAAAACTACACAACTTTGGAAAGGTAAAAGCCGGACAGCAGATATCTTTTAGTTTCAAATTCGAAAACTCGGGAGATGCAGATTTAAGAATCGACAGCCTGAATATAGATTGTGGTTGTTTGGATGTTATATATCCACGCGAAGCAATCAAAGAAGGAACGTCTAATTTTGTTGATGTGGTTTTTGACAGTTCCGGAGAAGTAGGGCGAGTATTAAAGCAAATAATTGTCTACTCTAATGGTAGTGTCGAACCAATTACTCTCAGTATTGTTTCGGAGGTAAACAATCCGATGTTTAATTTCTAATATTATAAAAAACTAAATTATAAAATAATGACTTATTTATTACAAGCAGGAGCAGCAGGCGGAGGAAACGCATGGACACAATATGGTATGATGATTGCTATTATCGTTGTATTTTATTTCTTCATGATTCGTCCACAAATGAAAAGACAAAAAGAATTGAAAACATTCCGCGAATCTTTGGCAAAAGGCGATAAAGTGGTTACTACCGGAGGAATCTACGGAACTGTTTCAGGTATCAAAGAAAATATTATCATGCTTAATATCGGTGGTGATATTGTGATAAAAGTGGACAAAGCAGCAGTAGTAAAAGACATGACTGACGTGCCTCAAAAATAAAATAAACGCAATTTTGCGTGTTTACTATGAAAGGGTGGATGATAAGTCCACCCTTTTTTATATTTTTGTTCCCGTGAAACCGAGAATAATAAGAACTACAAAGTACCTTTACAGTCGTGTGAAGATGAGATATGATAAGAAAATCGTTACTTTTCTTGTGTGTCTTGCTATCGCTACATGTCTATGGTTTCTTAATGCACTGAATAAACAATATTCGGTAAACTTGTCTTATCCCGTGAGGTATGTAAACCTACCAAAGGATAAACTTCTTACAAATATTCCACCTACTCATTTTACTCTGCGCGTTAATGCCGGAGGTTTCGCAATACTCAGACATAAGCTAAGCATGGCATTTACTCCGATTGTGGTAAATGCAAATACATTTCAACGCTTAAAGCATAACACGGATTCGATTTCTTATTTTAGATTTGCAACTCATGTATTGCAGGATAACATTTCGGCACAAGTGAGTAATGAGCTTTCTATTGTGGATATTCTTCCCGATTCTGTCCAATTCAATTTCGACCAACTTGTCAAGCGTAAGATGAAAGTAGCTCCGGCAGTTAGTTACACCCTTGTTAAGCAACACTTCCTTAGCGGAGATATTACTTTTGTACCGGATTCTGTCGATGTTTTGGGTCCGAGATCTATTCTTGACACACTTGATTTTATAAAAACCGAAGAGCAGCATTATAAAAACCTAGACCAGCCCGTGCAGCGTAATGTAGCGATTAGTAATCCGGCAAACCTAAGCACAACACCCAAACGTGTTGTCATGAATATTCCCGTTGAGGAGTTCACAGAGAAAAAAATTGAAGTGCCTATCACAGTTGCTAACCTTCCGGATAGTTTGGATGTGAAGCTGTTCCCCAATCAAGCAATACTTAGCTTTCTAGTTGGCTTGAGCAAATTTGCGGATATATCTGCGGATAATTTTGATGTAGTGGTAGACTATAATGAAATTTCA
>JBKDZK010000132.1:0-19800 GCA_047971205.1 Draconibacterium sp. | reverse complement strand
ACGCGCGATAGTTGCGACTCAATAAATTCGAGCGATTTGTTGGAGCTAATATTTCTGTTTTCCACCCCAAAATTGATGACAACATTATTCAACTCGTTTATAAAATCAGCTTCCTTTTTTTTGGTGGTGCCGTTTATCGAAATCTTTATCAGAGTGGAACCCTGGTATTCGCTGGTTATGTTTGTTTTCTTCAGGTATTCATTGGTGAGGTCATTCAGGCTATTGAACACTAAAATATAGGGATGTCCGATTGCCCCGTATCCCCGGTTCAGAATGAAATCAAAATCGGAAGTCCGGAAAGCTTGCCCAAATTTTACCTGTTTATCTAATTTTACTTCTTGCGTGCCTTTTTCTGTGGATGCAAAATATTCGGCTGATATTCTGTAGGTATTTTCATTGAGTGCAACCACTTCTATGGGCACATTTTGCAGGTTTTCGGCCTGGGCTGAAACTTCCAGCTTAAAAGGAGGATTGTTATAGAGTTCCCAATTATGAAACCAACCTTTTTCGAACCACGATGTTTGCCAGTTTAGTTTCCGAAGTGCTTTGTTAAACAACGAGTACGACCGTAATATCGCAATCTTATCCTCGAATCCTGTATTGGTGCTGGTGGGCTGTGTTTTGTCGTTGAACGAGAGAAGTGAGTTGATTTCTTCGTTCTTTGACTCTGCCAGTATTCTGCTTTTTATTTCGTAGGTGACCGGAGATTGCGTGTATAAAAAGAAAGACAGGGCTCCGCCAACAACGGCTGAAATAACAAACCAGTACCAGTTTTTCAAATATCTCCGGAGTTCTTTTTGTAGCTTATTGTCCTTGTCTGAATCAATCTTTCGGATGATGTCTTCTACATTATTCATGGTAAACTTATTTTCCGTGATTATTTAAAAAATGTTGCGATTAGAAGGATGGAGGAAATAGTGGTTAGGACCAGCGCAAAGGTATTCCGGTTTTCTGATCTTACCGACAGGTTGGTGGGAGGGATGTACACCATGTCGTTGGGCTGCAGATAGAAAAAGTCGGAATTGTATATTTTACTTTGGGTGAGATCAATTTTATAGGTGTTGGTAAGCGTTCCGGTTTGTCGGTTGATAATGACGTTTTTTAGATCGGCGAAACTTGTCGTTCCCTGTGCATTTCCAATCGCATCGAAAATAGTTAAACTCCCTTCGTAGTGGTAGTAAATACCGGGAGTATTAACCTCACCCAGGATATTCACTTTAAAGTTCAGAAGTTTTACCTGTATGTTAGGGCTTTGCAGATATTCTTCTGCTTTTGTTTTTACTTTCGCCTCTGCTGCTTTTAGTGGCAACCCAGCTACTTTTATATCGCCTAAAATCGGCACACTAATAGCGCTGTCTAAACCAACTCTGTACCCGTTAATGTATTGCCCAACAGCGGAGCCAAAGGCCTGTTCGGTTCCCGAACCCGTATTTTCCCCCAATTGTTGCGGATTCAGAATATTATTAACCTGGGGGTCTAAGGTTAAAATGCTAAGAAACAGGTTGTCGTATACCTTGATGATGTACTCTGGCGGTTCATTGTTGACCTGGTGCTGGAGATATGACTTCTTTTTCATGTCCTGAAACATTTCAACGTTTTTTGTACTCAGGCAAGAAGTCAGAAAAAAGATAAACAGGAGAAAAAGACAGATATATGCGTTTTTGAGCATGGCAAAAAAATAATTAAAGTGTGACACTCGTTTTTTTCTTGAATTATTTGGATGGATTACTTCATAAGTAGTCCGGTATGTGTCTAAGTTGTAGAATGGTATATGCTTATCAGTTTGTTGTAGATTGTTTCGGATGAATAGTGTTCTGTTGCTTTCACTTTTCCGTTATTGCCATATAGTTTGCAAAGCCCGGGCTGATTATATAAGCTCTCAATTGCATTGGTCAGAGCATCTATACTTCCGGCTTGTACCAGTAAGCCTGTTTTTTTGTGATCTACAATCGAAGCCATTGCTCCAAGATTGCTGGTAATAACAGGTTTTGCATGCTGCATTGCCCGGGTAATAACATTCGGAAATCCTTCGTACCACTTTCCCGGGATTACAATAATTCTGGATTTTTGGTATAGCCGGTCCAGTTCTTCTCCCCGCAAAAATCCCATCCACTCAATATTTTCAGGGCTATTTTGTTGTAAACTGCTAAGTTGTGGGTTAGGGCTGCCTGCAATGGCAAACGGTATCTCAGGCAATATCCGGGCTGCCTCAATAAATTCTACAACTCCTTTTTCGGGGCTAATTCTGCCAACAAACGAGACCAGGTTTCCCGGCTCATTTCCGTTCGACGATATCTCGGGGCTGATTCCGGGCACAATTTCAATCTTTGAGCCGGGAATACCATTGGCGATAAATTTGTCTTTTTGAAATTGGCTTTGCACAATATAAATATCAATATTCCTGTATAAATCCCAGATTGTTCGCGCTGCGAAATTCCGGAGTGCATAGCCGGTACTTTTAATAACATTGTTTTCGCAATTGTTCAAAATGCAATGAAGTTCTTTTCCGGGCGACAGGCATTTTTCGCAAACCTGGCCTTTGGGGTTGAGGTGTAGCCCGCTGGGGCAGAACAAACGATAATTGGGACAACGCATTACAATTGGAACACCTCTTGATTTTATCGCCTTAATAATTGCCGGCGAGATAAGCGGATACAGGTTTTGTATTTGTACAACATCGGGCTGAAAGTCATCTATCTTTTTTAGCACCTGTTTAACGGCTGCCGGGTTCCAGATTCCCGTAATAAAGGCCATCGATTTTTGGGTGGCTGAATTGAGCTCATCCGAACTGCGGAGGTACCACTCTACCTGGTGTCCATTTTTTACTAAAAGCCGGGCAATGCTGTTTGCGGCATGTTCTTCGCCGCTGTTGTTAGTGGCGTAATTATTATGTATGTAAAGAATTTTCATTATCCGGGATTCATTTTCACTGATTCAGACTGTCCGAAAATGCCAGGAACGTTAATTCAAATTAACAGGCAATTTTAGCCATTCTCCCATTTTGAAATCAAATTCATCAGGGTGCATTCTGAAATACCCCGAACCACTAAAAAATGTCAGTTCTCCAAAATATATTTTACCGTTCCATTCAAACAAATCAACTCTGCAGTGAGGAAAATCCTGGGATAAAACCTCGCTGATTGCTTTCATTTCCTCTAATTTTTCAGGTTTATGCTGTTCGCCATCAAGCATTCCGTTAACCCCGGCATACAATGGTATATGATTCCAATTCTCGTCATAAAAATTTTCTTTGTGATTTGAATACCTTTCGACATTCAACTGGATCAATTTTACTTCTCCGTTAAAGCAATAAAATTTATAGTCGTTTAATCCACTTACCAGGTCTCCCAGAAATTTCTCGCAAATAATTTGTGGTTGGATGCCTTTATAGGGCCATTCGCGGTAATATTTCGAATAGTCTTCTTTTAGCCAGACATTAAAAACTTTCTTCCACCAATACCAGTTTCCTGCCAGTTTTTGTTTGTTGGTACATATTAAGTTCCAACCGCTTGAGTGAGAGGTTTTCAGAATAAATTTTTCGGGCAGTTTGCTGAGTTCTATTTCTTCCGGGCTTTTATAAATACCAATGGTTTCATTCAGGATATTTTCGAGCCCCTTCTCTTTTACATATTGTTTTACTGCATATTTATCGGCGCACAATGTCAGTACCGGATTCTTGTAGTTGATTTTCATCCACTGCAATTTTTCGGTGTATCTGAGCGGATTTTCCAGGTTTAGTTCGTTTCCCGTCCTTTTTTTATAGGAATGGGTAATTGACTCGATGTCTGTATATTTTTTTGAAAGAAAATCATATTTTAATTTTTTCATAACTACAAAGAAGTATAAGAATGGGATGTAGTTTTTTGAATAATCGATAATTGATTTCATGTAATTACAGTTTTTTGTTTGAAAGCGTTTCCCGGCAAGCTGTAAATATTTGCTCGGCAATTTTTTGGGGGCTGTACTCTTTGGCTATGTTCAACGATTCTTCTCCCATCACCGGCCATTTTTCCCGGTTTTCCCAGGCAAGTTGAAAGGCGTCGGCAAAATTCTGAGGATTTAAAGGATCAAATACCCATCCATTTTCGGGTTTAACCAACTCGGGCCAGCAGCCATTGTATTTCGAACAAATTATGGGCAATCTGCACGACATTGCTTCGGGTACAACCAGCGACCAGTTGTCTTCGAGGGTTGGCATAATAAAAATATCGCCCGCTGCGTAAAAGTGGGCAACTTCTGAATAATCGACTTTCCCGGGTAATTTTATCGTTTTTACCTGTTTTTGGCTGATCCATGTTTTTACTTCTTCCAGTTGTTCGCCTCCGCCCAGCAATACAAGGGTTTGTCCCGGGGTACTTTTTTCAAACTTTTTCCAGGCCTGCAAAAGCTCCATTATTCCTTTTCGCGGAATTAACTGTCCGACATAAAGAAATATTCTTCCGTGTAAATCGTATTTTATTTTGAGGCTTTCAATTTCTTTTTCAGAAAGCTGAGACACGGCGTGTGCTAATCCATCACTGTCGGCAGCCATATTTCCCGTAAAGAGTTTTTCTTTCGGAAAACCAAAGTCGTGCAAATATTCCCGGGTTTGAATCCCGTTGCAACAAACCGCGTCAATGTATTTTGCTGCCATTTTTCGGGCCTTTGATCTAATACCTGTGACATTTCTTTCGGTATGGTGGGTGCGTTCGTAGCACATCAGGTGAGGAGTTCGCCAGAATGCACGGTTTAAGAGTGCGGCATACGTCCACTGGAAAAATCCATCCGACAATATAATCTCCGGATGTGTTTTTCTGACTTTCCGTACCAGTCCCGGACGAATAGGAATACGAAGCCCACCGGTATTTGCAAAGGCCTGGTTCTGCTCTTTTTGGCCACCCAAACGTATTTCTCCGCTTAAGCCAATGGCACGATCTCCTAAAATTGATTTTAGCTTTTCCTGGCAGCGGGCTGGCACAACATCTTCGTAATAAATTACGGTGAGCCTGTTGTTGCTCAGACGGTTGATGTGGTCATAAACCGGAATGCGATAATCGAGAAATGAACGGGTTACCCAGGTAATTCTCATCGTATGTGTTTCTTTGTGTATTATAAACGTGGTAAATAATATTGAATTTGTATTCGAGCGCACTGATAAAGGTAAATACCAAAACTACGGGCAACCACGAACCGTAAACCCGGCTGCCAATCCCCGGTGCTGTAAGCGATACTACAATGCACATGATCACGGTGCTTACCATTGCCGGACGCCATTTGTGGGAAGGGAAATACCTGCTGCCCGCTTTTTTAAACGCACTTCCAAAATAAAGGATCAGAAAAATAGTCCCGGCAATTCCGGTTCCCAGCAAACCCGAGAATATTGAATTATGAGCATTGATTGCCCCATTGAATTTTGTATATAAAACAGCATTTTCGCCGCTTACGTAGCCATACCCCAGAAAAGGTTTTTGCTGAAATGCTTCCCAGGCAATTTTCCAGATTTTGTCGCGTCCCGAAGTATTGCTTAAACTAACACTTTCTCTTCCGTAGAAAAGAGTATTGCGAAGTAGCTCGTCGAGATTCACAAAAATGAGCGTGACTGAAATGGCTAAAATGGCTAAAAACAGCCAGCTTTTGTACCTGGAGTCGCCCCAGAAAAAACCCAGCATCCCCAGTGCAATTCCAAAGAAAACCTTATTCGAAACCGAGAATATGGCAAATAACAGGATAATGTATTTGAATCGTTTTCGTTGTGTCAGCATTAGCGCAAAAAAGAAAAATATTGGTACAGTCAGTCTCGAAGCGTCAAAAGGCCATAGTAAAACATCATATCCGTTAAGTTTTACTTTAACTGCAATCGACCATATAATGTCCCAAATAATCCATAAAATGCCCCATTCTATTATTTCTTCAACACTTACATTAACGACGAGGTTGTAGGCTACCAATGAAACCAGAAGAAGATATGTAAGTGATTCAAATGCCCTGAAACCTGTCATAAAAACATTGGGCGCCCAAAGCATGCTTAGTAAACAAACAATGGTGTAGAGTAAAAGGTAAATTTGCGGACTGCTAAAGAAGAACTTTCTTTTTTGTTGTTCCGAAAAAAGCATGTAGACCAAAAGAACAAATACTCCGAAGGTAAAAATGATCTGTATGTAAGCCGAATCGTCAACTACGTCATACGCGTTATATTCTCTTCTTCTGGTAACTGCAAAAATAAGGATACTCCAGGCGAATAACAGGATTCCGGGCAATCCTGCCGCAATAAACAATTTGTGAAGAGGAAGAAGATCTTTCTCTTTTTTCATAATGGATTATTTTTGGTGCTGTATCGTTTTTTTAGGTTTTGGCTGCAATATTTTGTTTCTGAAAGTTTTAAATAATCAGGTAAATGTAGCAGGGCGGAAAGTTTTTTTCTTATTGAGTAAATACTTTCGGTACTTTTTCTGTAGAATAAGTTTTTTTATTCTTTTTGGATAGTGTCTCAACAAGGTTTGAAAAAGGTCAAGTACCTGTTTAAGTGTTTCCTTTAACAGTGGGTATTTAAGAAGTAGGTTACAAATATAAACATGCCTGTTTGCGTCTTGGTTAAAACACTTTTTTTCTGTTTTGTTCGAATGAAAAACCTGAGAGGCAAAAGCAAAGTATCCCTTCATCTTATTTCTGTGTTTATGGCAGTGCAGAGCCGGTAATGTCGCACTGTTCCGTCTTAAAAAAAGCAAATACAGATCGTACAAATCGCGCAAGGAATTACTTTTATAAAGGTATCCGCGGTGGCTTAACTGGCTGTGGATAAAATTGTGCGTGATTTTGTGCGTATCGGACGGAACATAGCAGTTTTCTTTTTGCCTGATTTTCTTTTTTTCAGAAAAAACCAGGTCGGTCGAGAACTGTGCGGCAAATTCAGGCACAACCGGGATTCGGTGTATTTCTACATTGGCCGGTACACTGGCATGATACAAAGGTGGATAATGAATGAAATTGCTGATATTATCGTAGAGTTCATATTGTTTTTCGTATCCCATTTTCAACAACAGCCCTGCGGTTTTGAAAAAGTCTTTATTACTCACCAGGAAATCGATATCGCCCATCATTCGCTCTCCGGTGTCTGAATACAGGTTGTCGAGCAAGTGAGCGGTTCCTTTCAGGTAAACCGGCAAGATATTTTCTTCTTTCAGCACCTGGTTTATTTGAGTTATTTGTTCCAGTATGAGCTGGTTTCGTTGTTTGTTTAAAACATAGATGTGTTCAAGTAAACCTGCATATTCATCGGGGAAATAGGAGAGTAAATTGTGTTTCTCCAATTTGAGGTAAATTGCAGGGATAATATAATTTCGGTCGCAAAGTTTTATTAAATCTTCAAATGGGATCTTATTCCCGGAGATAGAGGCGATTATTGCTTTCCTACCGTTGGGACACTCATCTAAAGTCAGAATTTGTGCGGTCCAATAATACAAGTCTTTAGGATTCATCAAGCAGTTTTTTAATGCTTTTTAAAGCCGGGGAGGTATGGTTGTAGGTCAATTTGTAAAAAGGAACTTCGGCGGCCCAGTCTAAAAACCGGGCTACATTATTAGGGAGGGGGTTTACCCATGTTTCCTTTAAGAGTAACTGAATTGCTTCTTTTTTACTCACCCAGCTATATTGTAGTTTTTCTCCCTGATCATATTTCAGAAATACAATGGCTTTTATTTTGTATCCCTGTTTTATTTTCGCAGGAGTTTGCTGAAGAGGTAAAAAGCGGGTTTGTAAACCTTTATGGTTTTTCTTGGCTGGTACGGTGCTTAATTCGGGATAAAACCGGGAAAGAACATCCACCGCTCCGTTTTTTACTGAGATAGCCGCCGGGAAAGGATATACCCTGGCATTTTCGTCGGCTGCCACAAAATCATCCGAGAGTAATCGATAGCCACCGGCACAAAGTAGTGCTGCCAGTGTACTTTTCCCACTGCCTGAGCCTGCCATAAATAAAACAGCCTGGTCGCCGGTAATTATTCCCGAGGCATGAAGTGTCATCATCCAACTGGTATTCATTTTTTTATACAGGATGCTATATAAAAGTTTAAGCACCGATCCTTTAAAATAATTTGATTCATGTGAATCAAAAACTTCAAGTGTTTCATCTTCCTGGCGAATAACAAACTGATTTTCAAAATAAATTAGATGAATTGTGTATTGTGGTTCTCTGCTATTTGCTGTTTCAAGGTGAGCAAACAATGGGTGAATAAGATCTTTTACAAGGGTATGGCTGTAGTGGATTGTAATTTGTTTATTGTCAATGGCATAGTGGTGAGTTGACTCTTCTTTCGAAGAGTGTGAACGACGCATGACTGATTTCAGTTCAGGTGTCTCTTGAATATTTGCCTGGTTTAGCCGGTTTATGTTTCTTATAACCCTGGTAATCAGGCAATAGATATCTTTCTCGTTTTCAGAAAAGTAGTTGTTTTTATAGTACTCGATAATATCCTGTAAAGAGGCTCCTTTAAGATACAGGCGAAAAATGTCAAGTGCAGGTTCTTCCAATAAGGTAAATGAACCGGAATTTTTAAACCAAACCACTCGTGCATCATCCAGCCTTTTTTGAATACAGGCAATGTGTTCTTTTTGATTCATTACTTCAATAATTGAGAGAAGATTTTGTAATGATTATTCCTTCGTTTTATTCAGATGCCAGGGATTGCGTTGCAACTCCACCGGCATCTGATTATTGGTATAACTGTTAGTTACCACCGCCTTTACCACCTCGTCCGCCTTTTTTACCACCTCGTCTGCCTTTTTTGCCGCCTCGTCCTCCATGGTGTCCTCCTCCATGGTGTCCTCCCCCATGATGATTATTCCCTCCGTGATGCCCCGAAGCACATGCTTTTGCTTTTGTGTCGAGAAGTAGCAACGAACTGGCCGCAAGTGCACTTACTCCCACTTTTTTAATGGCTTCTTTTCTTGTGATTGTTCCATTACCACTCACTTCATTTTCCTGGTTGTTTGATTTTCCCATTTTGTAAAAATTAAATCGGTTAAATAGATTGTTATACGTTGAATAAAAAGTTCTGATAGCAGGAGAGAACTATACAATGCGCATGTATTCCCTGAACCGGATAATGACTACAATGATGCTCCAGAGCACCTCGTTACCGGAACCTGCTACCAGCAGTTTGCTTACCTTGTCGGTCGGAAAATCGTTTCCGTATTTTGTACATATTTCACGGGCTTGCTTTCCGCGTTTCGACATGATCATGGAATAACAAAGATTTTTGGCAATCTTTCCACGTGCTTTATAGTAGGATGTTCTGTCTCTTTCGTTGAGGGCTGTAATAATGCGTTCTTCCCACTTTTCAACCGCAGGGGCAGAGTTCCATCTTTTTTGATTTTTCTTTAGCCACCCTTCGTGTTTGGTAACCAGGCCACCGTCGCTCACAAAAAGTACTTTTGGAATAAAGCCCATTGGACCATATGTGGCCAGGTATGCCCAAAACTCCAGGTCTTCGGTAATCCGTAACTCTGTTCTTTGTCCGCCTGTTTCTTTGGCAATTTTTGTTCTTATTAATATACTGCCGGTACAAACGTGAGAATGCTGTGCCCAAAACGAGAAGAAATTATCGATAATCACCGGTTTCATGAACACGGTTTGTTCGGGTTCCATAAACTCGGGAACTATTTTTGCCTGTTTTCCCGGAAACATGTGTTCTTGTGCGACACTCACCGCAACAGCCTCTGAATGTTTTTGTAGAAATGTAATTGTTTCTGACAAAAAGCCGGGTTTCCAATAATCATCTGCATCTAAAAAAGCAAGATAAATACCGGTTGCCGCATTAATTCCATTATTCCGGGCAGCTGCCGGCCCCTGGTTGGGTTGCTGAATAAGCTTTACCGGTTTGGGATACTTTTTTAGAATTTCCACAGAAGTATCGGTTGATCCGTCATCGACACAAATAACCTCTAAATCAAAACTTCCCTGTTGCTGAAATATCGAGTTAAGACATCTTTCGATAAGCAGGGAGCCATTGTAGACCGGAATTACGATTGAAACTAACATGATAAACAGTTCTTAAGAAGGCGCAGGAATAGTACGTAGATACGTTAACTGAAACAATCCGGCGCTGGGTCTTTTGAGTTTCCGGATTTTAACCGGCATTGCTGATACGTAAATAGAAGTTATCCCAATTATTGGTTAATGTTTCGGTATCGAGTAATTTATTAAGCATTGCACGGTTTTGTTTTTTTTCATCTTCGCTTAACGGAAAGAGAGTGTCTTTATTTCCTGCCGCGAGCGCGCTGACATGGG
The DNA here is from genome assembly GCA_047971205.1 of Draconibacterium sp. Lineage (GTDB taxonomy): Bacteria > Bacteroidota > Bacteroidia > Bacteroidales > Prolixibacteraceae > Draconibacterium. The sequence continues at coordinate 9,536 of JBKDZK010000132.1, read as the reverse complement.
AAACAATTATATCGTTTCTTTTGCACCATTCATAGTTGTAACCATTGAGAAAGAGTCTTTTCCCCAGGTTAATCATCCTGTAAATAGCTCCCAGGCCCGATTGATTTTGTGTGTTGCAGAGATAAATATCGAATTGATTGAGCCACGCATTGTATTTCTCAGCGGGAATGAACTCGTATACAGGAACGAAATTGTTCCCGTAAATTTCTTTTGCGGTTTGCAGAAATGTTTCTTCGTCTTTTTTTGAAGCATTCCCATAGCTCATCAATGCATACAGTATGGTTTCATTGGCATAGAATTTTAAATGTGGCAGTATACTTATGTACGAATCGATTAAATGCAGACTGTTGCCAAGTAATATCGTTGTTTGCTCTCCATGTTCTTTGAGCTGGTATGCGGGAATATCTTTGAATTCGTTGGCAATATAGGGGATTACTGATACGGCGGCATCTTTACATTTAAAGGTGTTTACCAGCTTGTCTTTATCCGGGTTCATTAGGGTAACAATATGTTTGCACGATCTTAAAACGTATTTTGTATAATACCTGAATTTAAGTTTCTTAAGTCGGTTTCTTTTCAGCGGGAATGTTGTGTTAGGGATATTTCCCCAGCAAACCCAGGTGTACATCTTAAAAATGGGTAATAGAGCATAACTTTTAAAGTAGAAATGCGAAACAATCGGCTCTTTTTTGTGCTTGAATAAAATGCTGGCAATGGTGGCCTCCTGTATTAACTTTTCTCCCCTATGCCCCAGTAAAAACATGAGAAATACTGATGATCTGGTTCTGTAGCTACTGTCGAAAACCTGTATTTTTAACGACGGGTTTTCTTCACTGAGCCGGGTATATAATTTTTCATTCTCTGGATCAAAAACCGGTACAAGAAAAAGGTGATCGAGTTTTGAATGGGTCTGTACAGATCGGATAAGAGATGCAGATAAATGCGTGATATCTCCTGGAAATAAATGTACTATCATTTTAGAATGCTAAGTTGTAATAGAAAATGAGTTGGTTCGAAATTATCTGGCGAAATGGTAACCGTTGGTTCTTGTGACTGCAAACAGCGTAACGGCCTTCAAAATCGTGCGCAAGCATCGCAGATATGATACCTCCAGAGGATTTTGCGGGATTTGGTTATTTCTTCTGAGATAGTTTCATCCGGGATATCATAGCCGAGGATATCTCTTAAAATGATTTTCATCATGGGGAATTGCAGCTCCAAAACATCTTCATAGTCTTCATATTCGTGGGCAAACATTGCTGCCTGTAAAATAATTTGGCCTGTATCAATCCCATCATCCATGAAATGTGCAGTGTTGCCAAGGTATATGGCTTCGTCCATTAAAGCCTGGTCAATCGCATTCAGTCCCTTATAAGCGGGCAGGATAGAGGGATGAAAATTGATCAGCTTCTTGGGGTAAGACTCTATAAATGGTTTTTTCAAGATTTTGTTACCAAAACAAAATAAATACTCGATAGAGTATTGATCCATTATGCTATGTATATAAGCAGAAGTTGAAGTATGTATCTTTGCCCTTTCATCGGTATTCAGCTTACTTTCGTCAAAATAACAAAGGTCTTCGCCAAAAAGTGAGGATAGGGTTGTAAGAATCTCTTGTTTATTTCCATCATAGATTACTTTTTGGGGTTTGTATTTTGAAAAATTTGCAGAGTTGGAATAGAACTTTATGACTCGCGAAGCACTTCCGGAGCAATAGATGCAAAAGGATTTCATTTTGTTCTTTTTTCTGTTTACTGATATATCGACATTACTTCCCATATTTCGGGATAATTTCATCGTTTCGCTTAAGGCATTCGCCCTAAAAGAAGATGGTATCGAATTCGGAAATCAAGAAAAGGAGACTAATCCGTTTTTAAAAACTTTTCACCGGGTTCTCTTTTCCGTATTACCTTTGCCGGACAGCCAAAGGCGACAACATTGCTGGGCAGGTCTTTAATTACAACGGAACCCGAACCGACCACAGTATTTTCTCCAATGGTTATTCTGTCGATTATTGTAACGCCTACGGTTACTGCCGAGAATTTGCCGATTGAAGTTTTTCCTCCGGTGACCGAGCCAACAGATAAATGAGAAAACTCACCCATATAACAATCGTGTTCAAGAAGGGCTCCTGTATTTAATATGCAAAAGTCCTTTATTGCAGAGTTCGGATTGATAATAACTCCAGCTGCAATGGCAATTCCAACGCCTAGTCTTACATTTCTGCCAATTACGGCGGATGGGTGGATGGCGTTAATGAACTTAAAGTCAGGAATTAGTTCCAATACCTGATTTCGTACGTAATACCGGTCAAAATTGTCTCCAATCGCTACGAATCCCAGGCTAAAATCATACTTCCTTTTTAATTCAATCAGTTCTTCCTGTCTGCCTATAACCGGATACCCGTATTTAATCGATCCTATCTCGATTAAAGAGTCAATAATCCCGATTATTTTGTATTTAGCCTGCTTTTCAATAATATCAACACACACATGTGCATGTAATCCCCCTCCAAATAATACAATATTTTCCATATGCGTATGTCCTATGTTATGCTGTATTTAATGAATTTAAGCTTGCTTTTCTTTTATTTTTTTCTCTTTCAATTATAAACAAGGTGTATTGTTAATTTGTTGACAGTCACTCACCGATAGAAAAGAATACTAAGGTGAGGAGGTATGGAGCAGGTGAGTGGTTTCATTAACTTGTTAATTCACGATTGTTCAGAATGGATGCAATTTCATCGACAGAATTGAACATCATGGCATCAATAATGGAAAGGTCGGGTGTAAATTTCTCTTCGAACGTCTTGTACCGATAGGGTTTTAAGCTCAAAAAAAGCAGTTCAACCCCATCTTTTCTGTATTTTTCAGAATTGTAAAACGATTTTCCTCCCGGGGGATTAATGTAAATATCAGCGCCCATTTTTTTTGATATTTCAAGTGCCCATTCATCCGGAGCATTTACGGTTTCTATTCCCATCCTATCGTCTGAAAACACAGTGTAATGGAAACTAATCTTCAGATATTCGCATGTTTTTTTTAATGAATAAATATTTAATTCCGAAATGTTATCTGTTTTGCAGGCTAAAATATCACTTAATAAAGCGTATACTTCATTAAAATAAGGGGCTTTGTTTTTATAATATTCCACTTGCCTCATCATTTTTAGCCGCCATTCCTGTGTTTCATCAATATAGGTATCTTTTATGGAGATATTTCTCGATTTGTTATGAAGTGGAATTGTGATATACGAAATCCCTTCTTTGGTTTGTGCCAGTATTTTGTTCCGGTTAATCCACCCATTTTTAATATAATTTGCTGTATCAAATACCACCCATTGATCGGTGTGTTTGATGAGTGCAAAATAACCCGGATAGGGCATGAAATAAGGTTGCATTATTCCTATTCGCATGTCATATCTTTTTCTTTAAAACCTTGGCGATGTGTGTTACTGAGTCTAACGACAAGTCGGGGAATATCGGCAGGCAAATAACCTGGCTGGCTACTTTTTGTGCTACTTTTAGATTGCCCGGGCTGGCAGAATCCAACCCTTTGTACATCGGAAATTCGCTTATCAGGGGGTAAAAATACCGTCTTCCGTAAATATTGTAGTCTTTTAGCTTTTGGTAGAGCTGGTCACGGCTTATTCCGTATTCTTTTTCATCTACAAAGATTGGAAAATACGCATAATTTGTTTCGGTATTTTGAGGTAACGACAAATACGAAAGGCCGTCAATCGCTTTTAATTCGCGGCTATAGGTTTCGTAAATCACTTTTCTCTTCTGTACATTCTGTGAATGATGCTTCAACTGTAATAGCCCCAATGCTGCCTGCATTTCATTCATCTTAGAATTAATCCCGTGAGCCATTACTTTTGTTTCATCTGCGAATCCAAAATTCTTCAGAAAATCGATACGTCTTTTGGTCGCCTGATCGTGGCAAACAATGGCACCGCCTTCCATGGTATTAAAAACCTTTGTAGCATGAAAGCTAAATATCGAAAGGTCTCCGTATAACCCGATGCTTTGCTGCTGGTATTTTACTCCAAACGCATGGGCTGCATCGTAAATTACTTTTAACCCGTAAATGTCGGCTATTTCCTGAATACGTTCGATATGGCATGGATTTCCATATACATGAACCGGGAGGATAGCCGTTGTTTTAGGCGTAATTGCTGATTCAATTTTTTCTGGATCGAGGTTACAGAAGATGGGGTCAATATCAACAAATACCGGTTTAATGTTATTCCAAAGCAGACTGTGAGAAGTTGCCACAAAACTGTAAGGTGTTGTAATTACTTCTCCTGTTATTCGTAATACCTGTAAGGCCGTAACCAAAGCCAGGGTTCCATTGGTGAACAAGGATATATAAGGTACACCCAGAAATTTAGAGAGATCTTTCTCTAACTCCTGGTGAAAAGGGCCATTATTGGTCAGTATCTTATTCTCCCAAATTTGTTCCAGGTATGGAATGAACTCTTCCAGCCCGGGCAATGCCGGCTGGGTAACAAACACGGGTTTCTTTAGTGCTGTGTTCATACTGTTTGCCTGGGCGATTTAAGTTTGGCTATTTGAATCATGACTATCTCTTTTATATAAGTATATTCCTTTAGTTTTAACATTTCGCCGCTGGCAAAAATGAAGACTATTCCGACAATTAGTTGGATAATAAAATCAAGAAAATAATTGTTGCTGATTAGTTTTCCTGCCAGGTACATAACAATGCCTGTTAGCAGGCCCAGCACAAATCCTGGGATTATATCCTGTAATTGTTGTTTAAAAGAATACCCGATAAGCCTGCCTGAGTAGTAGCTATTGAGGTAATACGATATAATATTGAGGACGATAATTCCCACAATCATCGTCTTAATGTTTGTCAGTATACCTAAAACAATAACCGGTATTGCAAATAGTTTTTTTATGACTTCTAATCTTAGAAATAGATCGGAACGCCCTTTTACCTTGAGCATGTTTAAGTTAATGGCGTGTAAGGGATAAAACATACCGGCAAAACTTAGTAGCTGTAAATAAATGACCGATGGAATCCATTTTTCTCCAACCGCAATAACTACTAGTGGGAGGGCTGCCGCAGAAAGTCCAAACATTAGCGGAAAGGTGATAAACATGGTCATTCGGATTAACTTTTTGTAAGAGCTCAGCAATTGATCCGACTCAGTTTGAATCGACGACAATACGGGGTAGCTGACTCGTTGAACGATCGTTGTTATATTCTGCGAGAATATGGTTTTAAACTGATCGGCACGTGTAAAATAGCCCAATTCAACGGCCATAAAATATTTCCCAATAATTACCAGATAAATATTATTGTATATCGTTTCCAGTAAGCCGCTAAGAAGTAATTTGCTTCCAAAACCAAAAAGATTGTTGAAGCTTTTTTTACTGAAAAGTAGCATGGGTTTCCAGCTGTTCCAATACCACAGGAGTATTGTCGCAATGGTTTGCATGGTCAATGTTCTAATCACCAGGCTCCAAACGCCAAATCCCCTCAAAGCCAGCCAGGTTGCTACAATTCCTGAACTGATGGATGAGATTAGCGAAATTCTGGTTTGTAGTTTAAAATTGATGTTCTGGGTTAGAATTGTTTGCTGAATCAACGAGAATGAGCTAATAATCAGACTTATTCCCAGAACTCTGATCAGCAATTTTAACTGAGGTTCATCAAAAAACTGTGAAATTTTTTCAGCAAATGTGAATAGCAGAAGGTACGATAGAACACCTGCTGCAAGATTGAAATAAAATACTGTTGAATAATCAGACTGAGTACAATTGTTTTTTCGGATGAGTGCCTGGCTAAAACCACTGTCGATAAAGCTTTGCGAAACTGCAATAAATATTGTGAGCATCCCAACCAGCCCAAACTCCCGAGGTGCAAGAATCCGGGCTAATATAATTCCAATAATAAACTGAATACCCTGGGTGGCAAAGATATCGATCGAACTCCAGAATAATCCGTGAATTGTTTTGTGTTTTAAACTCAATTCATTTAATGTTATGGCCGTTTTGCATTAACAATAGCCTATCCTGGATAATCCCGGTTTTAAATAAAATTTGGTCTATTCGGCTACCGGGGTTGGTTTGATGAAATTGGCTCATTGTGGAAGCTAGTAACAGATTTCGTACTTTAAGTCTACACTGCAATAGTCTTATGGCGCTGAAGATTCATTTTTTTTTCCGGCAGTTCTTTGGGATTTCTATTGCCGGTTTGATCCTCTTTTGGGTTGGTAATTCGAACTTCATCCATGGCTATTTTGGCATATAAGCTACAGTTCAGGGAATCTATCTTGATAACAATACGCGATTGTCCGCAGATTTGAGTAACTTCTCCTGTGAGGCCTTTTAATGCGCCAACTATAACCTCGGCTTTATCTCCTTTGCTAAGGTTTTCTTTGGTTAAAACTACTTCCCTTTCTTTTTGAGCTATCAGAATTTTAATATTTTCCAGTTGTTCTTCAGGGATCGCTTGCGCCTTTCCTCCAAAACTAATATAGTTAAACACTCCTGGTACATTCAGAACATCAAAATACTCTACGTAGCTGACTTTTACAAAGATGTAGCTTTTGAATAATGGCGATTCAATCCATTTTTTTCGATCACTCCACTGTCTTAATGTCTTGATGAGCGGTAAGTAACAATCTATTTTCTGATCCAATAGATTATTGTAGATCTTCTTTTCCATGTTCACTTTGGTATAGATTGCATACCATGCGTAAGTCGGTTTTTTCAGGTACATATTCTTTCATTTAATATTGTTTGAGATACTTACAGTGTAATTACAATAGTGGCACTTATCTTTCATTGATTTTATTCAACTGCATCTTAAGTTTCATATTCTCAAGACTTAATTCGGCAAACATGCGTTTTAGCCGTTCATTGTCTTCTATTAACTTTGAGATTTCCTCCGGGTTGTTGGAATATGAACGACCATATTTGGCTTTCCAGTTATAGAAGGTCGCTTTACTTATATTATACTCCTCTATAATTGATTGAATAGAGGTGCCTTGTTCGTACTCCTCTAAAATCTTTTGAATTTGATTTCGGGTAAACCGTCGTTTAGTCATTTCAAAATTTTTGAAAGTGTATATTAAGTATTCGTTTCAGAGCAATTCAACCTCACTATTATTTTGGTATAGCGCTCGCATAAGTCTACTATATTATACTCCCAGTTTTTGTTAACCGTAACATTGAGCTTTAGTTAGTGATATCAAAGACCGAAAACATACATTCTATTCTTAGAAAATATTTGATCATTTCTGGAATTTTCCAACTAAGTATCAATACTTAAGGATATTATTATCTCATATTTGCCAGAATGAATCCCTTATGAAATCATTTAAGTTTAATGCAGGTGTAAATTGTTTGTTTGTAGTGCTTTAGGTGAGGTTGGTCTGTTGCTTTTTAAAACGTGCTTTTTATATCGTAAATAAAGGTACCCCTCCTGTCACTCACGTTTGAGTAACATTTCTGAATCAATTATTGGAATATTTTTCTCATGGTATAAATCACACTTTTAAAAATTGAGATTAAAAAGTTACGATATATTTTACCAAGTTCCAAAATTATCTACACTAAGAGTAGTATTCTTACATTTAGATAAAGATGTAATCAACCAGCTTATCAAGAAAGTGGTAAAACGATTTTTCCGGATATTTTGATTTTCAAAATGCTGGTAGTTTTGTTCGCTGCCGCAGCCCGAATGGGCAACCACGGTGGAGGATTGTTTCTTCAGGTAATTTAGAATCGATTGTCTTCAGAAGATTTTCTGTATTGGTTCGAGGCCGCTTCTATCTTGGTTTCGTCAACATACTGAACATACAGGCTCACAAAGCCGATCGTGTGGATTAAACGAACCAACCAGGTATACAACTGCATGAGTTTACCTTGCAGTTTTTGGTTGCGAAAGTTGTTGCTTGGTCGGAAATTGGACGTTGTCTGGCCCGAAAGCGCATATACCCAAAACAAATAACTTTTCGGTTTGTAAGACGAACTGGGTGATTAGCTGCTATTTTATCGCTCAGGTTACCCGGAAATAGCACGAATTGCTGGGAAGTATCCGCTTTAAATCGTACGCTTGATATAGTTGTCATTGGAATGTAAAGGTGTAAAGGTTAGCATACTATCCGAGAATTTTTAATGTCAGATAGAATTTCATTTTTTACAGCTTAAGTTTAATGTTTAGTTCCCCCCAATCTTTTTCCTGAACTCTGAAGGATTTATGCCTACCTTTTTCTTAAAGATAAGACTGAAATAGTGAATCGTTTGAAAACCCAGCTCAAGACTGATTTCCTTGATGCTTTTATTGCTTGCAACCAGAAGTTCTTTTGCCCGCATTACCCGCAGTTGTAAATGGTACTGGCCGGGTGAAACGCCGGTGTATTTTTTAAACATCTTGCGGAAATAAGAATATCCCACATTGTGTTGCTCAGCCAGCTCTTCCAGGTTGATTTCCTTGTCGATGTTTTGCCGCATTACAAAACGAACTTCTTCAATCACCTTGGCAATTCTCTTTCCGGAGAATCCTTTTTGCTTCTCAAAAGAAATAATGTATCCCAAAAGCTTTACGATCATGCCAGAGGCAATCTGCTGATACCCGGGTTGCTCTTTTCGCACAAAGTCCATTATTTTCAGGTGCGTGTCAATTATTTCCTCTTTTATACCCAGCTGCAAAACCGGCTGCCGGCTGTTAAAAACAGGGTTTGACAAAAAGTGATCGGCAATCTGTCCTTTAAAACCCACGTAATTTTCGGTCCATCCGGTTTTGGTCAACGGTTTGTACCGGTGCCATTCGTTGGGAAGAATCACGAGCAACGAGCCTTCTTTTACCGGGAAGCGTCCGTGGCGGTTTTCGAATATACCGATGCCTTCTGAAATGTAATTAAGCTGATACTCATGCAATACACGTCCTTCGTCCCAGAAAAAAGAGTATTCTGACGGGTGATCTGCCGGAGGATACATAGTGTTTGGCGGGATGCTTGCAGAACCTGCCACACTTAAATGAATTCCCCACGAAAGATCCTCGTCACTTGTCGTTAGATATTTGAATTGCCGTTTCATCTATTTAGTGTCAAAAAATATAAATATAAGCTCATTTTCTGTATTGACTGAAAGTGGTGCCGCATATATTTTTGTTAAATCTAAAATGCTGACGAATCAATAAAAAATAATATCAAATTAATCAAATCATTATGCATGCTCTTTTAGGTATCATTTTTCATTCCCTGGGAGGTATGTCCTCGGGAAGTTGGTATATGCCGTACGATTGGGTGAAGAAATGGCGTTGGGAGATCTACTGGATCACCGGTGGCCTTTTTTCATGGCTGATTATGCCGTTTATTGCCGTTTCACTTACCATTCCGGATTGGACAGGAATTTTACAGGCTGCAGAAGGCAGCGTGATCCGTAACACCTACATCATGGGACTTTTGTGGGGAGTCGGAGGATTAACATACGGGCTGGCTATCCGGTATCTGGGAATGTCGCTGGGAAACTCAGTATTGCTGGGGATTACTTCCGTAGT
>JBKDZK010000131.1:0-5881 GCA_047971205.1 Draconibacterium sp. | reverse complement strand
TGCCCGGGTTCCAATTTATTTATTGAAAATGCGCTTCCTCCGGTCGAACTTTTCAGGAAACACCGGATGAATATTTGTTTGGGAACCGATAGTTTGGCTTCCAATACTGCTCTTTCCATTTTAAAAGAAATGATTACGCTTCAGCAACATTTTCCTGATATTCAACTGGAAGAACTCATAAGCTGGGCATGTGTTAACGGAGCCGAAGCCTTGCATATTTCTGATACTTTCGGAAGTTTCGATGCCGGGAAAAAACCGGGGGTGAACCTGCTTACCGATGTTCAATTAAAAAATCTGCAACTAACGGAACACACCAAGGTGAAGCGCCTGCTTTAAAATCCACTGCCTGAAATATTTTCTACCTTTGCCCTGTTTTTAAAGTTGAACGGTGGCAGTGTGGCGGTTAAAGCTGCCGTTTGCCTAATCAGTAGAAGGATTTATAGATGAAGATTGGAAATCTTGAACTGGGAAATACGCCTCTTTTTCTGGCGCCGATGGAAGATGTGACTTACAAGTCGTTTCGCTGGATGTGCAAAAAATTTGGCGCCGATGTGATGTACACCGAATTTGTGTCGTCAGAAGCTTTGGTGCGCGACATTCAGAAAACCCGCGAGAAAATGCATCTTTTTGAGTTTGACCGCCCGGTGGCCATTCAGATTTACGGGCACAACATCGAGTCGATGGTGCGCGCTGCCCAGGTGGCCGAAGAAAGCCAGCCCGATTTTATTGACATCAACTTTGGCTGCCCCATGAAAAAGATCATTCGCCATGGTGCGGGAGCGGCCATGCTAAAAGATTTGCCTAAAATGCAGCAAATGGCGGCCGAGATTGTAAAAGCGGTAAGTGTACCGGTTACAGCTAAAACACGCTTAGGCTGGACTGCCGCCGACATGCCTATTTTGGAGGCTGCCGAGCGTTTGCAGGATGCGGGAATTCAGGCCCTGGCCATTCATGGCAGAACACGCGAGCAACTGTACACCGGCGAGGCCGACTGGACACTGATAGGAAAAGTGAAAAATAACCCGAAAATCCGGATTCCGATTATTGGCAACGGCGACATAAACAGCGGAGAAAAGGCAAAAAGATTCCTGGATGAAACTGGTGTAGATGGACTGATGATCGGACGTGGAGCTATCGGCCGTCCCTGGCTTTTCCGCGAAGTAAAACATTACCTTTCTACGGGGGAAGAATTTCCTCAGCCAACGGTTGCCGAAGTGGTGGATGTGCTGAAGGAACAAATGTTTATGAACCTGGAATGGAAGGACAACGAACGGTCGGGGATACTGATGATGCGCAGGCATTTTGCCAAATATTTTCCCGGCCTGCCCAATTTTAGAGAGTTAAAAATTGCCCTGCTTCGCGCCGAAACAAACCAGGAAGTGGATGAAATTCTTGTGAAAATTGTTGCGCAGTACGGAGATCAGCAACTCGACTTTAATCAATCAAGCTTAAAATGACGGAAAATAATTACAATCAGTACTTTTCAGAAGAGTCGCTCTGGGAGAAACTTAAAAAATATGCCAAAGTAGCCGGTACAAAAGTCGTTTACGCGGTTTTGCTGCTGTATTACACCATGCAGAGCAAAGGAACCGGGATAAAAACAAAGCTGAGCATAGCAGCTGCACTTGGGTATTTTATCCTCCCCACCGATGCCATTATCGACCTGGCGCCGTTAATCGGTTATTCCGATGATTTGGGCGTGTTGCTGTTTGCACTCTCCCAGATTTCGAAAAGTATTACACCCGAAATTAAAACAAAAGCCCGGCAAAAACTCAACGACTGGTTTGGTGAAGTAGACCCCGGAGAACTAAGAGAAATTGATGAGCGGGTGGGCTGACAGATCCGCGTTAACAGAGGTTAAAGGTTGATTTTGTTTTTTGTGAAGGATTCAACCTTCGAATTGTTAGCGAACAGCCTCGGGAGACCGGGGCTGTTTTTTAATGCCTCAGGCTGTCTGTCTCGGCTATTTTCAATACTTTTGAGAGCTTAACGCTAGCCTATGCACGGATTCGATTTTTCAACACTCCAATGGATTTTATTTGCTGTTTGTGCGCTTTTGGTGGGGATGTCAAAAGTGGGAGTGCCTGGTGTATCGATGCTGGTGGTACCTGCGCTTGCCATTGTTTTCGGCGGAAAAGCTTCTGCCGGAATTTTACTGCCCATGCTGATGATGGCTGATATTTTTGCCGTTAGCTATTACCACCGTCATGCCGAATGGAAGTACCTTTTGAAACTCTTGCCCTGGGCATTTGTGGGCATCGCCATTGCACTTTGGGTGGGGCATGTGGTGAACGACGAATGGTTCAAAAACATTATGGCAGTGCTGGTATTCCTGTGTATCGGGCTCATGCTTTGGAAAGACCGTCAGAAGAATGGGCAACTCTTCCCGAATACCTGGTGGTTTGCTGCTGCCATGGGAGTATTGGGTGGCTTTGCCACAATGATCGGAAACGTAGCGGGGCCCATTTTTGCCATTTATTTGCTGGCCATGCACTTGCCTAAGAAATCGTTTATCGGCACCGGTGCCTGGTTTTTTCTGATCGTCAATTTTTCAAAATTTCCGTTACACATTCTGTTTTGGGAAACCATCAGCTGTCAAACACTTACGCTTAATGTTCTGATGTTGCCGGCCATTGCGCTGGGAGCCTTTCTCGGTATCGTACTGGTAAAACAGATCTCGGAACAACTATACCGGACAGCTGTTATTGTTTTAACTGCGTTATCTGCATTTTTATTATTGATATGAGAGCACTTATTGATTTTTTTGAAGACAAAAAAGTTGAATCGGTTTTGGATGTCGGAACCGGCCCCGGTCACTTTATTAAAGTCCTGAACCCGGTATTTCCAGACGCTGAAATTTACGGCGTTGATCCGGAGGAAGAAGCACTGAAAGAAGCCGCCCTTGCATATCCTTTGGCTCATTTTTCGGTTATGAAAGGAGAAACACTTTCGTTTGACAACAACCGCTTTGATGTGGCCGCCATTTCCATGGCTCTTCACCACCTGTCGGATGTACAGGCAACTTTGACAGAAATGCAACGTGTGGTAAGACCGGGTGGATGGATTGTTATAAACGAGCTTTTTAGCGACAATCTGAATCCTGCCCAGGAAGTGCACAAGGCGATGCATCATTTCCGAAGCAAGATCGACCGGCTGGACGGGATTGGTCACAATAGTTCATTCGCGAAAAATGAAATTATTGAAATGGCAGAGACTTCCGGGTTAACAACATGCCTTTATTTTGAGCGTAAAAGCCCGGCGGAGTCTCCGGGAGAAGCGGATATCGAAGAAAGAAAGCAAAAGTTGTACGAGGCAGTGGGAACCGTAAAGGATAAACCGGAATATTGGGAACTGAAAAATGAAATTCCGGAAATGGAAGAAGCGCTAGACAAGTTTGGATTTGAAATGGCGACCCGCCTGGTTGTGGTTGGCAAGGTGCAGAAACAGTAATTTCAGCGTTGAAACGGAGCGTATTGAAATGGCAGGAAGAGAAAAGAAATCGCGGAACAAGGGGTCGGCAGGCAATAACCGGAAATCAGGAGAGGATTTCCTGATAAATAACCTGCAAAAGACCGGAGTTTCTGAAACGGAATCAGGTCTTCAGTATTTGGTAGTGGAAGAAACCGGCGGCCCCAAACCAGGGTTGTTTGACGAGGTTTTGATTCATCAACGGGCACTTTTGCTCGATGGCAAGATACTCGAAGACACCTATCGCCAAAACAGGCCCGATAAAGTAAAACTGGAAGAGCTGATCGAAGGTTTGCAGGAAGGGCTGCAAATGATGTCGGTGGGAAGTCGCTACAAATTCTGGGTACCGGCCGACCTGGCGTGGGGGCGAAAAGGTACAGGGAATAAAATTCCGCCCAACGCCGTTTTGAGCTTTGATATTCGTTTGGTGGAAATCTGCTAGCGCAACTTAGCAACCGGCTTTAGATGGAGATGATTGAATGGATTGATGGGATTGAATAATTTGTGTCAATCTGCTTTTCAATCTATCGTCAATCTTTTCCCGCTTGTTCAGTTAGGGCAGAGTAATCGGTGTTTGTTCTTCGAAAATAGTAAATACTGCCTGGTTGTTACAAAGGTCGCCTGTTTCGGACGACGGACGGTAATTGATCTGACAATTTAAATCGTTGTCAGGCAGGGTTACGGACAAAATTCCTTCCATTATCCACCGGCAGCAAACATTTACATGCAGATCTTGTTTGGTGCTCATTTCATAAAGATAACCGTCGGAACTGTTTCCGCTGTGTGTGCCCGAGATCAAATACTCGTCGTCGCAAAAATCTTCGGTATCTCCGCTTAAAACCAGGTGCGTATCGTAGCCGGAAATCCATTCGCGGGTAGTTTGCTGCTCAAAGCGAAACTGTTTTCCGTCGGGCGATGTAATGGCGCCATCTTCCACTTTGCAGGAATACTCCGGGTGATTGCTGCTGTTCAGCCCTTTGTTCTGAATGGTTTGTGTGCCTTCTATTTTGTAGCCGTCCTGGTAATACTCATCAAAAGTAATCTCCCAGCTGGCATTCGGTACGCTCGCAAAATTGCTGGCATTGATAATGATGCTGCCTTTTCGCATCCTTTGGTCAATTCCCTCAATTTCTTCGCTGCCGTAGTTAATGGTAATGGTTTTCGGCCAGGTGGTCAGATCGGATGGTTCCACCTTCAGACGAGGATAGGTATCGTTTTGTTTGGCGGCACTTTTCAGCGAGTTTTCGACCACATCGCCCCTTTGAAATGCTTCGTCCTGAATGCTGGCGAAAAGGTCGTAGGCTGTAACCGATTCGGTCAGGAGTGTCACAGCTTCTTCGTTACTGATGGTTTTCTTCTCGATGTCGTTGCACGACCATAGCAGCCAGCCCGTGATCAGGGTTGCCAGGAAAATCCGCTTTTGCATAATAGGTTGTCTTTTAGATTATTTTTCCCGAAAAAAGAGAATCGGCTTTGTTCATCTCCGGGTTTGAACTTCGGGTCTTAATTTAGTGTTTTTTCTGTAAGAGTAGAACAGGAACATGAATAAAAAGATGGAGAACCAATAACTTCGGCAAAATGAGCGCTTGTTTCGGTACCGGGAATGGACTATTTCGATGTATTAAACTAGCATTTCGAAGTAGAAGAAAGGCTTTTCGATCTGTATGGAAATTGTATCTATCTCGGGCACTCGTGTTTCGGTCGGCGGTGCTTACGAAGCCTTGTATTTGGGCTGTATGCATAAAAAAAGCCGTTCACTACTGAACGGCTTTTTGTTGTATGCGATTGTTTTCTAATAGAATTTCGATCTTTTGTCGACAATCTCAACAGCCTCTTTATGTGTTTCGAAAGTCTGAGAAGCTGCACGGTAGCTAATGGTTTGTGCGAGTCTGTTTTGTTCAGCCTCTACATTGGCAACCGGGTTTTCGGTTTCCGAAGTTACCATCACTACAAATACTCCGTTATTACCAGAAATAGGTTCTGATAATTTATCTACCGGCATATTGGTAACGGTTCCGATAACCGCAGGTTCTAAACCTACACCAGGAATCGAGAAAGAGTTAAAGTTGATGTTGGCAGCATTTTTAACCTCTGTATTCATTTCCTGTGCAAGGGCATTCAGATCCGATTTTCCGGCCATAGCTGTTTTTAACTTTTCAACCAGGTATTCAGCTTTCTTTGCTTTGGTTGCCGCAAGTTCTACACGTGCACGAACCTGGTCGAAAGGAGCAACACCTTCTTCGGTTACTTTGGTAAGCACCGCAATCACAAAGTTGTCACCCAATTCAAAGATCGGCGATCCCTGCGTTGTTTTCAGAATATCGTTTGCTTCTGCTTCGTAGGCTGCTTTTACCAGCATCCTGGCGTTTTCCAGTCCGGCAATCTGGCGATCGTTTTCACCAACATTGGCAAC
>JBKDZK010000130.1:0-2434 GCA_047971205.1 Draconibacterium sp. | reverse complement strand
ACAAGGTAAAAGGTTGGACACCCGTAGCTGATATTTTTGCTTTCTCGCTCATTTTTCTCGCAGTGTCGGGCTTATTTATGATTCCGGGCAAAAAAGGGATAAAAGGCCGTGGAAAATGGTTCCTGGCTATTGGGGTTATTATTCCGTTGCTTTATGTATGGCTCACATAGTTACCTGGTAGTAGTGTTTTACTTCTGTTTTTGGGTTATCAGATTGACAAAATCAACGAATTCGGGCGGTACACACCTTTCCTGAAGCCACCGGTTCCTGTTATGGTGCCGGGGGTGTAATTCATGTCCTTAACTAACGGTTCGTGTTTAAAAGATATTTCCCCAATACATCTCTAAACACTTCACAATTAACCACCTTGCTTATTATTTCCAGTAGGTTGTAAAATTCTCAAAATGTTCATTAATCTTTTTTTTTCAGGTAATTTGCGGTTTTGTCCAACTTATAAAAATATTCAGTCCTGATAATTTCATTCAATTTACCCTCATACATTACGTAAGTCATTTTAATTTGTCTTTAGGTAATTTCAATAACTCTGCTTTCATTTTCCAGACAGCTGTTACAGCATGTTACTCAGGAAAAAACAAACATGATGGGATTAACAAATAACCGGCTTATAATGGATAAAAAATTTATACAGTTAGACGAAGGTATAAAAATCGCGTACCAAAGTTACGGAGATGGAGAAAATACAATCGTTCTTTTTCACGGGCTGGTGGGCGGTTCCAGACTGAACCCTGAAACGATTTCCGCTATCGACGATTCAAACACTCGTGTTATAGCGTTAGAACGTATCGGCTATGGGGACTCGTCGCAGCTTGAGCTGAAAAGTGTTGGCGGCTGGAAGTCCTTCATTTGTCAGATATTCAGCAAATTGAATATAAAAAAGGCTGAGGCAGTTGGAATATCCGCAGGGGCGCCTTATGCCTATACGGCGGCTTCAGCGCTGCCTGACAAAGTGACAAGGGTGTGGATTTTATCAGGTGTGCCCGCAGTTTACGAAGAATTCATCCTGGAGTGCTACAGCGAAAAAGACCAACAGTTTTATAAAAACTTTCTGCAAACTGACCTCCCCGAAATCCAAAACTACTATAGAAATCATATGGAGTCAGTGCTTAAACAATTTAACGACGCCCCGCCCTACATCGTTGAAACACTGGAAGAAATAATTGCCCAGAACTGTTATGGGATGTCATTGGAGAGCAAATTGCAGATAACGCCGTGGGACATTGATTTCGAGTCTATAAATCAGCACATTACAATGTTTCATTCCCCGGATGATGAGATGATACCTTTTAACGCGGCGAAAGAAATGGCTTCGCGTTTGAAGGATTGCAGTTTCCGCAAAATGGAGATCACCGGAAACAATATACATATAGAAAGCAGCGCGGCTGCTTTTTTACAGATTTTGAAAACAAGTAGACAGCAATATTAATCTTTAAATTTTAAACTCATGAAAGCACTTATTTACCATGGCGATCACAATATCGTCCTTGAAGAAAAACCAAAACCAACTATCGAAAACACAAACGATGCCATTGTCAAAGTGGTAAAAACTACTATTTGCGGGACAGACCTGGGGATATATAAAGGTAAAAACCCCTATATGAAAGATGGTATAACTCTTGGGCATGAGGGAATTGGAATCGTAGAAGAAACAGGAGGGGGCGTTTCTCAATTTAAAGCTGGGGACAAGGTATTAATATCTTGTATTACCTCTTGTGGTTCTTGCGAATATTGTAAAAAACAATTGTATTCGCACTGTAAGGATGGCGGCTGGATTTTGGATCATATGATTGATGGGGTTCAGGCAGAATACGTTAGGGTTCCCCATGCCGACAACAGCTTGTATAAAATACCTGACACCATAGCTGATGAAGTAGCCGTGATGCTCAGTGATATATTGCCAACCGGACACGAAATCGGCGTTCAATACGGGAATGTAAAGCCGGGCGATGCCATTGCCATTGTAGGTGCCGGACCAGTGGGGATGTCTGTGCTGTTAACAGCTCAATTTTATTCACCTGCCATTATCGTAATGATCGATTTGGATGAAAATCGCTTGGAAATGGCTAAACAACTTGGTGCTACACACATCTTAACACCTTCTGAAAAGATAAAAGGGGAAATTACAAAAATTGCAGGAGAGGAAGGCGTTGATGTAGCCATTGAAGCAGTTGGTATCCCACAAACATGGGACATTTGTCAAAAAATTGTAAAACCTGGCGGAAATATTGCCAATGCAGGGGTTCATGGTAAAAAAGTAGATTTTGAAATCCAGGATTTATGGATCAAAAATTTAACTATACTCATTACAAATAGGAAGCCGAAAAATCGGGTTTAATAATGTGAAAATTATCAGCGAGCATATTTTCTAAACTGCTTATCTGCTTCGGTCAAGTGAGTAGTTTTTGTAGTTTTGTAT
>JBKDZK010000129.1:0-5757 GCA_047971205.1 Draconibacterium sp. | reverse complement strand
AAACTGTTGCAATTTCGTTTGGGTCAATTTCTGAGAAACTTCGCTCGATACCGTCAACAATGTATTTTGCTTCTGACCCACGAACTAAAATACTGGCGCCATCGGCTCCGGGTTGTCCTGATTGCTGAAGAGAGACAACTCCGGAAACAAGTCCTCCAAGCTTACTCGTAATGTTTCCTACAGGTGCTTTTAATAATTCCTCACCAGATACCTGAGCTACAGCGCCGGTAACCGACTGGCGTTTCTGGGTGCCATATCCAACTACTACCACTTCATCGATTCCTTCAGTTGAAGCACTGAGTTGAACGTCTATTTTTTGCCTGCTCCCTACTTTTTCTTCCTTGGTTGTAAAACCGATGTAAGAAAAAACAAGTACAGCGTCACTGTTTTCAACAGAAATTGAATAATTACCGTTAATGTCGGTAACTGTTCCTGTTAGTTTTCCTTTTATAGTAACTGAAGCCCCAATTAAGGGATCTCCGTTTGCTTCTGATACACTTCCTTTTACCATTGTTTGTGCAATGGAATATTGCGATAATACGCATATAAAGAAAATGAGCAGAAAACCAACTTGATAAATTCTTTTTTTCATCATATCAATTAGCATTGATTCACTCTTAAAATGATCTTTAATTCTTAAAGCAGTTTTTCTGAAATATTTTGATATTTCTTTGTTAGTGACATTCTACCTGTATGGTTGCAAGTTTTTCTGTTTGACTATCACAACCTTCAGTTTTGTAAAATAGAATGTTTGCAGAGAGCTTTTGTTTTTAATCAACCAAATGATTGAAAACAAATCTTTTATATTACTTAGAAAAAAAGTAAATTTGATGCATCTAATTTACTTAGTAGCCTGTCCTAGCGCCTCCGAAGCCTTGTGGCAGGCTTTTTTTTGTCAACTGTTTAGTTAATCTTTCATAATTTCATTGTTTTTAGTCGGTTATTGTCTTATGGATCTGTTATAGTAGTTGTAGCTGATTAAAAACAATGGCGCCTGCTCCTTTGATGGTTGCATCTTCGGTAGAAGAGAACATTAGTTCGCAGTTTCGAAGAGGAAGCAGCAAGGTTGTGTGGGTCATTCCTGATTTTACGGAATCCGTGAGGATGTCGCGGGCCAGGGTAAAACCTCCGCCAATGATAATGATGCCCGGGTTCAAAAGATTGATCATATTCCCGAGAGCTTTCCCCAGCTTAAACCCAATATTATGTGTTAGCGAAATGGACAGCGCGTCTCCTTCAGAAGCCGCTTTCAGTATGTCCTGGTATTTTATTTCTGATAAGTTTTTGTGTGTGGTCAATAACGAGGTTTCTCCTTGTTCTATGTGTTCCTGGAAGTTTTGTTCCAGGGCATGTCCGCCAACTTCGGTTCCGAGGCACCCGCGTTTTCCACACAAACAAAGACGGTTGGAATCGCCCAGCTGAATGTGTCCGAATTCTCCGGCAAATCCCTGTTCGCCGCCAATTATTTCTCCGTTTGAAATGATGGCAAGCCCCATTCCGCGGCTAAGGTTCAGCACAAAGGCATTCTGAATGTTTCGTGCTTTTCCGAAATACTGTTCAGCAAGCCCCAAAACATGGGTATCGTTGTCAACATAAACCGGGAAGTCAAATTTGTCTGAAAAGAAATCGACCAAAGACCCGTCAAGGAAGTTGAAATAATTGTAGGAATAACCGGTGCGCGCATTAACACGTCCTGTAATTCCGATGCCCATTCCAAGAATCCGTTTGGGTTCAATTTTTGAATTTTCTACCGCCTGCCGAATAATGCCAACCACATTTTCGAGACATGCAATCGAATTTTCCAGCACGAAGTTCTCATCTGAGTTTGAGTAAACCTCGTTCATCTCCATGTTGAATATAGAAATCGAAATTCCTTTTAACTGAATAACGAGGCCAATTGAATAGGCGTATTCGGGATTCACTTTGTACAAAACCGGTCGGCGCCCGTTGTCGGTTTCCTTCTTGCCTGAATCGATAATAATTTTATCGCAGATGAGCTCGTTGATGAGTTTGGTGCCCGTAGGAACACTTAATTTCACCTTCTTACAGATCCCGGGGATCGTAAGTTCCTTCTCCGACCGGTTCAACAAGGCAACAATTTTACGTTTTTGCGCCAGCTGACGGTTTAGGTTGTTGATGTCGTCAATATTTCTTGAGAACAGATCCACGGCTTGATTACAGTTTATTTTTATTTGATGCTGGCAAGTTTGTAAATATTATTATTAAATACAAATGAAAAAATCAATATTTTGATTTAATGTATCGTCTTACTAATTGTATTTGACGGAAGTGCCGGTGGGACAAGGTGTTCTGTGGTATTTCGATAAAACGTGTGTTTTTCTTATTGAAGAATCCACTACATGGGAGGGAAGCTTTTGTTCAGAATTTATGGGGTTGACTGCGTGATTTCTTTCATGCAACTGTTTTCTGATGTGTTGGAGGACCTGCTTCGTCGGAGGATTTTGTGTATTCTTTTCAGACAGATTGTAAAAATTATCTAATTTCAGACCTTATTTTTACCAGCATGGATATAGACAGCATTTCATTGGCAAACATTTATAAGAAGCGAAAAACGGATCGCGATATATTTCAGGAATTAATGCCTACCAAAGTTAAGGAGGTATTGTTGGTGGCAACGTTGTACGATTCGTACTCGATTGTTCGTGAGGGGCAGTTCAGCGATAAAATTTTTGGAGAGTACCTTCAGCTGAATTTATACGCGGCTCCACGTTTTACCAGCGTACATACCATGGAGGACGCCTTGCTTACACTGGAGCATCGCGATTTCGACCTGATCATTGTAATGGCAGGAGTGGACAAGGATTCGCCTGTGGCAGCAGCCCGTGCCATCCGGAATATACGGCCGTTGGTTCCGCTTTTATTGCTGGTGAATAACAATGCCGACCTACGCTATTTCCAGGAAGAAAGACGCAAACTGGATTTTGTGGACCGCATTTTTGTGTGGAATGGAAACTCCAATGTTTTCATGGCCATGATTAAATACATTGAGGACATAAAAAACGTAGCGCGCGACACGCAAAACGGGAATGTCAGGGTGATTCTGTTGGTGGAGGACAGCATTCAGTATTATTCGCGCTACTTGCCCATGTTGTACACCACAGTTATGACCCAAACGCAAGCCCTGCTAAAAGACGATGCCAGGGATGAGTTGCACAAAATTCTGCGCATGCGGGCACGACCCAAAGTGATACTGGTTGATAATTACGAAGAAGCCGTAAGGTTTATTAACAGTTACCGGCGATATATTTTGTGTGTGATTTCGGATGTTCGGTTCGAAATGGGTGGGGTTGAAAACGAAGATGCCGGGATTGAGCTACTAAAATATGTGAAAAATACTTTCAGGTATCCGTTGCCATTGTTGCTTCAGTCGCATGATACAGGCAATGCACAACGCGCACGCGAAGTAGGTGCCGATTTCATCAATAAAAACTCGGAAAGTCTTTCGATGGACATTCTGAATTTTTTATATCGCCGGCTTGGTTTTGGTCATTTCGTATTTAAAGATAGTAACGGTCTTCCTATTACCGAGGCCCGAAACCTGACCGAGTTTCAGGAGAAACTGAGAGATGTGCCGGCAGATGCTTTGCGATACCACGGAAGCCGGAACTCCTTTTCAACCTGGTTGATGGCGCGTGGGGAAATCAACATGGCAGAACGGCTTCGTCCTGTTCAGATGACTGATTTTCAAACTTCTGAAGAGTTAAGGCAGTTTTGTCTCGATGTGTTTAAAACCGTTCGTTTTGAGCGCCTGCGGGGAACCATTGTAAATTTTGATCCGGAATTTCTGAATGCCAGCCATTTTATTGTACGAATGGCAAAAGGCTCACTTGGAGGAAAGGGGAGAGGTATTGCTTTCATTTGCAACTTTATCGAAAACATTGACTTTCGTAAAATGATCCCTGATCTGAACATTCGGATTCCGTCAACTGCGGTGATCGGGGCATTGCAATTTGATAAGTTTGTGGAGATGAACAATCTCTACGACGACATTTATTCCCTGAACGACTATGAATCCATCCGTCAGCATTTTCTTGATTCGGAATTTGACGAGCGGATCCGTCACCGGCTGATGGATTATCTGAAGGAAGTAAAACGGCCCCTGGCTGTGCGCTCTTCCGGTTTGTTTGAAGACTCCCTTTTGCAGCCTTTCTCGGGGGTTTATGCCACTTACCTGATTCCGAACAACCACGAAGACCTGGCAGTGCGGTACCAGCAGCTCGAAACAGCGATCAAACTGGTTTATTCGAGTATTTTCACCGATGCAGCGCAGGCTTATTTTGAAGCGGTGAACTATAAAATTGAAGAGGAGAAAATGGCCGTGGTGATCCAGGAAGTGGTGGGCCACGAGTACAACGATAAGTTTTACCCAACTCTTTCGGGAGTGGCGCAGTCGTACAATTATTATCCGATTTCCTACATGCAGCCCGAAGATGGTTTTTCGGTGGCAGCGGTTGGTCTGGGAATGTACGTGGTGGGTGGCGAAAATTCGTTCCGTTTTTGCCCGAAATACCCGCAGCTGAATGCTTCGGCTTTGGGCGACCAGTTGCGTGATACCCAAAAAGAATTTTATGCCATCGATTTAACGCAAAAAGAGTTTAACCTGGTGGTGAAAGGAGAAGATGCAGCCATCAAGAAATACCGGATCAGGGAAGCCGAAATGGATGGGACCTTGGAACATTCGGCGTCAACCTATTCGATGGAAAACGACGATCTGATTCCCGGTGTTTACGGGAACGGACCCAAGGTGATCGATTTTGCCAACATCCTAAAATACAACCATCTGCCATTGGCAGAGGCTTTGCAGCTTTTGTTGAAGTTGTTCAAGGAAGCCATGGGGTCGCCGGTAGAGATTGAATATGCCCTTGATATTGAACCGGCTGAAAACGGTTTGCCAACGCTTTATCTGTTGCAGATCAAGCCACTGATCCGTATTGAAGACCAGGTGGAGGTAGATATTAAGACCGTGGAAGAAGAGCGGATATTTATGTATGCCGAGCGCGGTATGGGCAATGGTATTATCGAGGAAATTCGCGATGTGGTGTATGTTGATCCCGAAAAATTTGACCGGATGAAAACCAGGGAAATGGCCCGGGAGATCAGCAAGCTAAACGAATTTTTTGAAGAACAGAAACGGGAGTATATCCTTATCGGCCCGGGGCGCTGGGGCTCACGCGATCCTTACACGGGAATTCCGGTGCTTTGGGCAAATATTTCGAAGGCAAAGATAATTGTGGAGATGGGATTGCCCGATTTTCCGCTCGATGCTTCGCTGGGGTCTCACTTCTTTCACAACGTAACGTCCATGAATGTGGGGTATTTTTCGGTGTCTCACAATTCCTGGAACTCAAAACTAAAAATGGAGGCCTTGAAAGAACAAACCCTGGTTCACGAAACCGAGTTTGTTAAGCATGTTCATTTTAACAAACCGCTAACGATTTTAATGAACGGGCGCGAGCGAAAGGCGCTGATACACTGTTAGAAGGAGGTTGCGTGTGGTAGCGATTAAAAGAAGCATATAGGAACTCAATCCCTCTTGAGCAAGCAATGCCTGAAGCGTTGTGTGTTGCAGTGAATCCTAACTTAAGTCAACTTAATATACTCAATGCAGACAGCTTTTCGGGAATTTTGACGAATTTATTTTTTTCTTTTTCAAGTCAAAATTTTCAGGCATAGCCGTAGCTACGGTTTAAAATTTTGGTGTAGAAAAAGAGAAAAAGAACGAGTGAAAAAACCGAA
>JBKDZK010000128.1:0-3887 GCA_047971205.1 Draconibacterium sp. | reverse complement strand
GGACAGTTCAACCGCTCTTTCGTTATGGACATGTTTCCTGAAATCTTCTTTTGAAAGGCCAGTGGGCAAATCGGGCATGCCCGAACGGCTGCGAATAATGTTGACAGCTTCATAAGCCTCGGGAACAGGCCCCTGTACTTCATTTAAAGCTTCAGCATAATTAAGGTAAGCTTCGGCCAGCCTAAACAGGATATTATTAGGTACCTGGGGACGTCCATACCCTAACGCATCCGGGACACGCTTGTGTATGTGGACACCACCTTTACAACTACCTGAATGAGCACCTCCTTGGTATATGGCAACATAAGGAAAATTATCGCTCCAGTAGGCCCCGTTATACGCAAAAGTCTGGGCAAACCTTGGATCCATTTCGAGGTATTTCAGATTCAGGTCATTACCGCCTTCCCATGTTTGAGGGGTACCATCTTTTTTCTCATATAATTTCTGAAAATTCAACGGTGCCGACATGCCATCCCAACTCCAGCCAAAGGTTTTTGGGATTAGCGTATTCCATGGAAAGCTCCATAGATTAACATAACCTGCTTGTTTATTGGCTAAAATAATCTCCTGATTGTCATTTACTTCCCAGACATACTTGTAGTTTTTATCAACCCCCTGATCTGTGACCAGGGCAATACCACCTATAGGGGCCCAGTTGATAACAGCTTTGGCTGCATCTACAGCAAGCTGCCATCTGTTATTATCATAATTGGTATAGCAGATGAGGTTATTGTTTGTCCCGAGATCAATATATGGATTATTTGTATTAAATAGTGGGCTGGCAGCATAAAGCAGGGTTTTTGACTTTAGGATTAATGCAGCGCCTTTTGTAGCACGCCCCCTATATCCGGATGAATAAGTATCTGGCAGGTAACCGGCAGCTTCGGTACAACCCTTTACAATATAATCTACCACTTCTTTTATGGTATTACGTGGGAGGAGAAGGTCAGCATTTACATCAAGCCTCATATCAACAATAGGAATGCCGCCATAACGCTTCAGCATTTCAAAATAAGTTAATGACCTTATAAACAATGCTTCACCTTTTACCTGGCTAATATAATCCTGATTTATTCCTGGTACTGCTTCAATTCTTTCTATTAATATATTGCATCGCCGTATAGCTTGCCACCGGGCACTCCATTTAGCGTCTTCGGCATAATCAATATTCACGGCTTCGACACTGCCTGTTTGCCACATTGTCTGGGGGTACCAGTCCGACTCAGGCTCACCTTCGTCAGAACTGCACTCAGTCATTGCAAAATGTTGATTGCCACTCATATCATTATCATCAATTAAAGGGAGTATCGAATGTAGCCCTTGCAAATAGGTGCCGGCAATGAATGTTTCCACCTGAACCTGAGAAGAGAAAATTGTATCTTCAGTTACATCCACACCGGGAGCTTTTTCAAGGAAATCACCCATCATATCTTCGCAAGAGGTGAGATATGCGACTAATACAATTACTATAAATATCGAACTTATTATTTTCATAATTGGTGTGGTTTAAAAATTTATATTAAAGCCGAAATTGTATGTGGAAGTAACGGGGTATGGTTCCCGGTTTGAGTTGGCTATATAATCCGGAAACTCAGGATCAACCCCCTGCCAGAGATTACACCAGGTATAAAGGTTACTGCCGTTAATGTAAAGCCTTACAGAACTTATTCCCCATTTATTTAGCAGATTGTTATTCAGGTTATAACCTATTTCAACATTTTTAAGTCGCACATAACTTGCATCCCTAATCCAAAAAGTTGATTGCATATAGTTATTTTTCTGTACGTCATCACCTATTGAAACGTGCGGCCTTGTTATTCGTTCGCCATTTTCATACCGTTCCTGGGTCCAGCTTTCAAGTAATGATTCAGGGGCTCCAGAATTCGCTTTAAAACCAAATTTGGTTCTGTCTGAAGCAGCCATTGATACATTTGCTGCCCCTTGAAATAAAACAGAAAAATCGAAACCGTTAAAATCACCGCCAAACGAAATACCAAAAATTTTCTCAGGGAAATTGGAGTAGCCGATGGGAACCCAATCATCATAATCTATAATTCCATCTGTATTGATATCTTTATACCTGATATCACCTGGCTGCACTCTATTATTTTGCATTGAAACAACCGGACGGTACGGATCGTTGACTTCCTCCCATGTATTATAAAAACCATCTGCTACTAACCCAAAGTATTGTCCATAGCGAAGGCCTGTATTGTATTGATAATCATACTCTCGATTAACTTCATCCATAAATTCGACAACATTGTGGGCATAAGTGTAGTTGGCTTTTAACCAGTAATTAAGTTTTTTTATTTGCCCACGATAAGTAATCTCGCCTTCAAACCCGCTGTTTTTCATTTCACCAAGGTTAAAAGCTGGTAAATTGGCACCAACAATTGATGGGATTGTTCCCCGGTTTGCCAGAATATTGTCCCTCTTTTCATTGAACCAGTCTGCAATAAGTTGAACAGTATTACTCAAAAGGTTTACTTCGAAACCTACATTCCATTTTGTCGATCTTTCCCATGTAAGACCAGGGTTTCCAATTTTGTCTTCGGTTGAGCCAGCATAATAATTAAAAGTTGAACCAACAGTTCCAAAATTATATCCTCCAATGTAGGAATAAGAAGAGGGACGATACAAAAATCTACTGTTTGGATCAGAAATATTACCAATTTTATCGTTACCTACCTGCCCAATAGTTCCTCTAACCTTTAGATAGGATAAGATATTATTTTTAGGGAAGAAATTTTCTTCTGAAACAACCCAACCAAGGGAGGCTGCTGGAAAAACACCGAACCGCTCCCCTTTTATAAAGTTTTCGGTTCCTTCGTATCCGATATTGACTTCTGCAAGGTAACGCCTTTTAAAATCATAAGTTAGCCTGCCGGCCACCCCTTGATATCCGTTTGGGATCAGATATGCCAGGTTTGGCGAATAATATTTGCTTTGCTTATATATTACCATACCTGTAACATTATGATTCCCAAAACTCTTGACATAATCAAATCCAAACTCAAGATATCCCCGATGATTCTTATCAGTTGCCTCGTTATAACTCCAGGAAGTTTCTATTCCGTTTGGAATTAGGACGTACCCCCCATCCGCCTGATCCTGAAAACTATAATTCACCAGGCTTTTCCAGTATCTACCATCCTGATATACATAATTCTGATAAGATAAGGTACCATGTGTACTCAATCCTTCCAGTAATTGCCCTAAATCATAGTTAAATCGTACCGAACCGTTTAAATAATTACTATATGATTGATGGTAACCATTGCTACCCATATTATATATCGGGTTTGTAATAGTAAGGGCATATCCGGATCTGGTTATCAGTTTCCCATCAATAACCCCGGGGCTGTCTATCGGGTTTGCCCCCATCATCCAGTTTATTAATTCCCCAGCATTATAATTAAACCCTTTCCGTTCTTCGATTTGCGAAGAAACATTAAAATTTATGGTGAAGCGTTTTGTTACTTCAAAATCAAAATTTGACCTGAAATTGTACCTTTTATATACCGGTTTTGGATCGAATTTATATATGCTTACATAGTCCTCGGTTTTGAATAAACTTCCCTGGCTGAACATACCTGCCGATACGAAGTATTTTACCTTTGGAGTACCTCCCGATATTGAAAGGTTAGTGTTGAATTGAGAAGCAAAAGGATTCAGTATCAGGTCTTCCCAATCCGTAGATGGGTAGGTTACAGGATAATCGCCTGATTGAAATCTTGACATGTCTGTTTCTGAGAATCTTGGGGTATAACCACCCGAAATATAGGAATCGTATCTCAATGCCTCATTATAGAGTCTTGCATAGTCGTAACTCTCCAGACTTTGCCTTAAATCCGTAAATCGGGAAATTGCATAATTAGAGGTTA
>JBKDZK010000127.1:0-5235 GCA_047971205.1 Draconibacterium sp. | reverse complement strand
CTGTCCGTCACATCAGTTGTTTGCCTTAGGCTTCCTTCAGATTCCACCTCGCAATGGACACCCTTGCCTTCTGCTTGCGATTCCCGTCAACTGGCTCGCTCGGGACTTTAACCCTTTAAGTATATGGTATGCACGGCACACCAAAAAACTGCCTCCCCAAATCAATGAGAAGGCAGATCTCTATTCCTGATTATCTAAGTATCTTATTTATCCCACCACACTTTTTCTGTAAATAAATCTTTACCGGAAGCCAGTCGGGCTACTGCTTCTGCAACGTTTTCTCCGTTTGTGGCGTATTCGGTTGAAGTATACGCACGGCGGCAGGGAATAGAAGAAATAACAGCTGCCGGACCAGGGGATAAAACCGGATAGTCTAGCCTCCGCCACTCGGCCCATCCCTGAATACCTTGCGCAAACAGGCAAATCCATTTCTGGGTTCCGATTAGCTCCTTCCAGTTTGCCGCATTGTATTTTACGCCATCCTGTGCCAGATATGCAGCCAGCTCGTCTTCATCAATACCATTGTATAAAAACGAAACACGAATGGCTTCGTTGTAAGCACTTGCAGCATCGCCACTGATATACCCGCGCTGAATAGCTTCCGCTTTTGCGAAAAGAATTTCGGCGGCTGTCATAAGTATACTTGGCGCCGTTTGTGCGGCATATTTATCGCCGGGTAACGATACATCAACGTCTGATCCCTGACCTGAAATTCCGTACGGCTGACCAACATACAAACCCGAGTTCTCGGCTGCATTGGCAAAAGCAACCACGCGTGGGTCGTCCCATTCATTTAAGACATCGATAAACGTATTCGCACAGGCAAAGTAGTCGGCTCCTATATTTACTACATTATCAATGTATAAAGGATTCGCTTCGTCTTCTGTTGCCAAATGATTGAAATGCGCATAATCCGTTGCTGTTGAAAAAGCCTTGACAAAATCAACTCCTGCAATAAGGCTTTTGGCTTTCGTATCATTCACTTCCGTTAAACGCAGGGCAATTCTGATTTTCAGCGACTCTGCAAAGGCGTCCCACATTTCTATGTCGCCATCAAAAATAAGATCTCCCTGCAGGGCAATCGAAGGAGACGTCTTTATCATACTTTGTGCGCTGTTCAAATCGCCTATCAAACCATCATAAATTGCTTCCTGCGTATCGTACTCAGGTCTGAGAATTTCGTCTTTTATGGCTTCGGAATATGGAATATCGCCCCAAACATCGGTAATATTCTGATAGGCCCAGGCCATTAAGATTTTTGCTACTGCAATTTGATTCTCATTATCTCCTGATTTTAACACTGTAGCCCTTGTCTTTTCAGATTCATTCAACCTGATAATTTCAGTTAAATCGGTTAATCCACCGGTATAAATCCCATTAAAACTTGAGATTCCGTCATCGGCATAATTCGATTTCTCGGTATAGTCGAGTTGCGCAAAGTACTGCACATATTGCGCCCCCAGTTGTGCAATCTCACCATTTAAGTTATAGACCAAATTGGCCTGGGCTTGAGTTAACAGTGCGGAAGTTGGAACATCAATGGGTTTATTCGGATCCTGGTTCATTTCTTCGAAATTATCGCAAGCCGCCCCAATAACCAACAACAGAAAAAAT
This sequence comes from Draconibacterium sp., assembly GCA_047971205.1. Lineage (GTDB taxonomy): Bacteria > Bacteroidota > Bacteroidia > Bacteroidales > Prolixibacteraceae > Draconibacterium. The sequence continues at coordinate 3,621 of JBKDZK010000127.1, read as the reverse complement.
AAGGCGCCCCATTTATAGTTTGTAATTTTCATTTCGTAATTGTTTATATGTTAGAATTTAAGATTAACGTTGAATCCTATAGATCGTGTTGATGGCAGCGATCCGCCTTCGTACCCCTGTGCATCGTTTGCTGTTGAGTTTACCTGTTCCGGATCAAAACCATCGGCATTTGAATGAAGTAGTGCCAGGTTGCGTCCAACCAGCGAAACGGTTGCACTTTGCAACTTCAGCCCCTCTATCCATGTAGAAGGAAGTGCATAGCTCAGTTTTACTTCGCGCAGTTTAATAAAGCTTGCATCGTAAACAAACTCCTCCTGAAAATTCCTCAGATGCCTGAAGTAGGTACGTGCCCCCACATAAATATCATTTGGTTGGCCTGCTTTGGGAGTGCCTGGGGCAAAAACGCCGTCCGATTTAACACCTCCTCCGTCTTCAACACTCTCCCGAATGGAAACACCATTGTCGTTCTCGCCAACGGTAATATGAGTTTGACCGGCACCTGTGGCCCAGCGATTGGCCCACGAATAAACCAGCCCACCTTTTTGGAAATCGACTAAAGCTGTTAAACTGAAATTCTTGTATGAGAATGTATTTGTAACACCCCCATTGAAATCAGGTAAAATACTACCTACTTCTTCCGGTTTCCCCGATCTTACAAAAAGGCCGTTTTCATCCACCAGTTTATTCCCATCCGAGTCGTATTCGTATCCTCCGGCAGCAAACATGATCCCGTATTCACCCCTAACCACGGCTGTTACCCATGCCGATCCGGCATCTGAAATAACATACTCTTCCAAATCGCCATAGAGTGAATTTAACTTACTCTCGTACTGCGAAAAGTTTACCATCAAATTCCAAGAGAAATCGGGTGTTTTAACCGGTGTGCCGTAAACAACAGCTTCAAACCCGGTATTCTGAAGTTCTCCGGCGTTAATAACTGCGTTCGTATAGCCTGTAGTATTTGACACATCGAGTCCAAAAATCTGGTCTGATGATTTTCGGTTAAAATAAGTAAACTCTGCTCCTACACGCCCTTTTAGGAATGCAGCTTCAATTCCGGCTTCAAACTCAGCCGTGCTTTCACTTTTTAGGTTCGGATTCTGCCTGGTATCGCTGACTGTAAAAGTTGTTGTATTTCCAAAACTTGTAATTCCATACGAATTGTACAAACGATAAGGAGAAGTATCGTTACCCACCATTGCATAACCTGCCCGTATTTTACCCAGCGAAAGAACAGATTTTTCAGAAAGAAGCTCTGAAAAAACAAAACTTGCACTAAACGAAGGATAAAAATAGGAATGAGCATTTACCGGCAGGGTTGATGACCAGTCGTTACGACCTGAAATATCGAAATACAGCATATTTTTGAACCCCACAGAGGCTGAAGCAAATACCGAATTAATTTGCCGTTCGGAAAAATAAGATCTTACGTTTGCCGGAGAAACAGTATTGGTAACGCTGTAAAAATTTTCAATTACCAAACCATCTACCGTTTCAATACCCGATGACTTGTATTTAGAATAGCGGATATTTCCCCCGAACATGGCATTTAATGACCAGTCGTCTCCAAAGTGCCTGTCGTAATTAAAAATACCTTCATAATTATTCTCCAAAGAAGAGTAAGTGGATTCGCCATAATAATCGGTAACTACACCGCCCGAACCTATTCTGTCGTTCACATTCATCGAGTAATAATCGGTTCTGGCAGTGGCAGTAAATGTTAATCCTTCCATTAAATCTATTTTGAAACCAACATTCCCATAAACTCTGTTTTTAGCGTCTGATGCATAAATGTTGTTCAGTGTCCAGAATGGATTATTACTCCATCGCATATAAGTACGACCGTTCGAGATATCTCTAAAGTTCCATCCCACCTGGTGTCCCAGGGCATCTGAATACCAATATTTCCGCAACAGATCAGCATCCACCTGACGTTGCGTCCAAATTCTCATAGCTCCGGCTACCGTACTTCCATCTCCGCTGTAACCAAACTGCGAACGTCCTTCTGTTTCCTGCCTCACATAATTTACTGAAGCCAATACCTCGATTCTTTCTGTTACCTTGGTGCTTCCTTTTAAGGCAATCATGTTTTTCTTTAACTCAGAATTGGGAACCACGCCTTTCTGATTGATATTTGTATAAGACAGGCGAAAACTCGACACATCAGAACCTCCGTCAACTGAAACACTGTTACTTAACGTCAGACCAGTATCAAATAAATTTTTATAATTATCGGGATGAGCCACCCACGGTCTGGTTTTCAAATAGTTCTTACTTTCTGGCACAAACGAGTCCCAATGTAGTACCTGCTGTCTGTTAAATTTAGGTCCCCAGCTTTCATCAACACCGGTTTCTACAACTGGAGTGCCATCGAAAGCGGTCCACTCTTCCCCAAGGCCGGAAGCCGCAAAGTCGAATGTTGGAAAATCAAGCGAAGATCCGCCCCCATATTCATTTTGAAACTTTGGAAGAATATACACATCATCGAAGGTAGTGGTTGAATTAACTTCAACACCCAATCCTTTTTTTGTTTTACCACTTTTGGTGGTAATTATTATTACACCGTTTGCACCACGACTACCATACAAGGTTGTGGCTGCTGCACCTTTCAGAACCGAAACAGATGCAACATCATCGGGGTTAATATCCTGCGCACCGTTTCCGTAGTCGTATCCAGCTATGCTATTACTGATATTATAGTTACTGATTGGCGTTCCATCCACAATATACAATGGTTGGTTGGAGCCTCCCAATGACGACATTCCGCGAATAATAACGCTGGATGATCCACCAACAGTTCCGGCTCCCGATTTTACCTGAACCCCCGCAACACGTCCCTGTAAACTGTTACTGATGGAGGTAGGGTCCTTAACCGCCATGTCGTCACTCGACACTTTTTGTACCGAGTAACCCAGCGACCGCTCTTCCCGCGATATACCGAGTGCAGTAACCACCACATCATCAAAAAGAATTTCGGCATTTTCTAAAACAACATTAATTTCGTTTTTTGTTCCAATAACCACTTCTTTTGTTTTCATACCGATAAAAGAGAAACAAATCACATGGGCCTTAGCTCCCGCTTTAATTTCTAAGCTATAGAAGCCATCTGCATTGGCTGTTGTTCCAATTGCAGTATTGCCTTTTATCCAAACATTTGCACCAACAACAGGCTCTCCATTTTCGGTTTTAATTGAACCGCTAATGTTCTTTTGTGCAAACACCTGCATTCCAAGCAAAAAAATACCAAGTACACTAATTAGTTTTTTCATATGAATAGATTATGTTGAAAAATAATAAGTTATTGTTATTGGTTTGAGACATATTTTACAAAAGAATAAGAAGCTCGTATGCTGATAAGATTCAAGTTAACTGAAACTGAAACAACAGAATTTGAGCTTTCGGTTTATGTTGGGATGCACAATTTTAAAGTACACAATCACGCATTACGGATTGTGAAATTTTTATCATTATTCTACTAATATAATAAATAATTTGACCATCTCCCGAAAAAATTGAAAACCAAGTGCTTTTCTTCTCTCGCCCCAGATCTCCCAAAGCGACGGACAGTTAAGCCTTGCACTAAATTATGAACTTTAAAAACGGGAGATGGTCAAATAATAA
>JBKDZK010000126.1:0-7056 GCA_047971205.1 Draconibacterium sp. | reverse complement strand
TTGGACGTGTTGGTACTGAAAGCCATTGAGCACCTGATTCCGAAACACCCGGTTTACGATACACTGGCGACTTTGCAGTTATTGAAATTGATCAATAAACGTATCAACCGGAAATTTAAATCGTTTTCTGATTATCTGAAATTCAACATTGAAAGTGGCTATTTAAAACAAGAGTTGGCTGATTTTAATTTGGAAGAAATTGAAAAGGCCATCGATTATAAAAATGATCGCCTGCTTGATTATTTTGGCTTGACGACTTTGCGCGATCGGTACCTGTCGAAAGATACCGGGCAGGAAGTGATTGAAAAGCCGCAGTGGTTTTTTATGCGCGTAGCTATGGGAATTGGGAATAATGAGGATGAAATTATTTTAATCTACCGGAAAATGTCGCAGCTCGAATACCTGCATTCCACGCCAACTTTGTTTAACTCCGGAACCCGTGTTTCGCAATATTCGTCATGCTACGTAAATGTGGTGGACGATTCGTTGGAAGCTATCACAAACAAGCTTACCGAAACGGCTTTTCTGGCAAAATACGCGGGCGGCGTTGGTACCGATGTTAGCCGGATACGTGCCACCGGTTCTCACATTAAATCGCTTAATGCGAAATCTTCAGGCGTTATTCCGTTTATCAAGGTGTTTGATACGATGGTGAATTCGATCCAACAGGGCGGACGACGACGCAGTTCGCAGGTTATTTCAATGCAGCCCTGGCATTACGATATCGAAGCTTTTATGGAACTACGCGAAACCACCGGAAATGCTTATTTCCGCACACCATCGTTGAATACCAAACTTTGGATGCCCGATGAGTTAATGCGGCGCATTGACAAAGACGAACCCATTTATTTGTTCGATCCGGGTGAATGTCCGGAATTGGTCGATGCCATTGGCGATGAATTTGCCACCAAATACAACACACGGATTCTTCAGGCAGAAAGCGGCGAACTGAAACTTTTCAAAAAGCTACAGGGACGTGACTTCTTCAAGAAATACCTGTTTAAACTGGCAAAAACCGGCCATCCGTGGCTAACGTTTAAAGATGCCCACAACCGGCACAATCCGTGTCCAAACTATAGTGTGATTAATAGTTCCAACTTATGTACGGAAATTGCCATTCCGAACAAGCCCGATTCAACGGCAGTGTGTACCCTGGCTTCCATCAACCTTTCGAAACATGTCAATAAAGATTACACCGATTTTAACTGGAAGCAGCTGGAAGAAACCATCCATATTATTGTGAAAGCGTTGGATAACGTATTGGATAAGAACTTTTATCCGACCGAAGCCAGCCGAAAGAATACGATGGACCTGCGGCCGCTGGGAATTGGAATCATGGGATTTGCAGAGGCATTGGTGCAACTGAAAGTGGCATACGACTCAACCCAAGCGGTAGAAATTGCTCGAAAACTGGGACAGTTTTTCCGGGAGAAAGCCTACGATGCCTCCGGGAAACAGGCCGCTGAAAAAGGCGCTTTTGTGCATTACGATGAAAGGAAGAAAGCAGGTACGCCCTATAATTATCCGGCACGCCGGAATGCCGTTTTGCTTGCCATTGCTCCCACAGCAACTATCTCTATAATTTCCGGGACAACTTCTTCGATCGATAGCTACTTCAGCAACCTGTACTCGCGCGATACGCTGTCTGGAAAATACATCGTTATCAATAAACGATTGATTCAGGATCTGGAAAGTAAAGGGCTTTGGAATGATGATATTGCTGATGCCATTAAACAAAACAACGGCTCGGTGCAGCACATTGAAGCCTTACAGGCGAAAATTGACATCGATCTTTATAAAACCACTTACGAAGTGCATCCGAACCGACAAATCGATATTGCTGCGGCATTTCAGGAGTCGGTGGATCAGGCGGTTTCAAAATCAATTTACATTGATGAGCAGTTGCGCGCCGAGATGGAAGATATCTATTTGTATGCCTGGAAAAAGGAATTGAAATCAACCTACTATTGCTTTATTGATAAAGTCATTAAAGGAGAGAAATATACTTCTGATGTAAATAAACGCGGCGCACGAAAAGGATTTGGACGCTTCAAAACACAAGCTGCCCTTTCTGATGGTTCAGCAAAAATTGAATCAGAAATGCAGCTGAATGAAGTGGAATTGAAAGCGCGCGAAAAATTCGGTGACCAGGTGGTTGACGAAGTAATGAACAGCAATGGAGACAGCTGTCCGACCGATTCGCTGCTGGCCAAGTTGTGTCCCAGTTGCGAATAAAAAATAAAAACCAAAAATCAATATAAGAAACAAGTTATGAGTAGTGCTGAAATAACCATTGTAAAAAGGGATGGAAAGAAAGTCTCCTTTTCGATCGATAAAATCAAGAATGCCATTCGGAAGGCATTTCTTTCTGTCGGAAGTTTTGCCAGTGACGAAGACCTGACAAATATTTTGCACCGCGTAACGATTCGGCAAGGAATGAATGTGGAAGATATTCAAAACCAGGTGGAACGATCGCTGATGGCCGAGAATTATTTTGCGGTGGCAAAATCGTACATGCTTTACCGGCAAAAGCATTCGGAAGACCGGGAAACACGCGACCGAATTAAATTTTTAATCGACTATTGTACTGCCGGAAATGCAGCCTCCGGAAGTAAATTCGATGCCAATGCCAATGTTGATAAGAAAAACATCGCCACGCTTATTGGCGAACTTCCCAAAGGGAATTTTATCCGGCTGAACCGGCGTTTGCTCACCGACAAGCTTACCCAAATGTACGGCAAAGAGTTGTCTGATAAATACCTCAATTTCCTAAATCAGCACTTTATTTATAAAAATGACGAAACCAGTCTTGCCCCGTATTGTGCCAGTATCACAATGTACCCGTGGTTGTTGGAAGGAACATCGAAAATTGGCGGAAACTCAACGGCCCCAACCAACCTGAAATCGTTTTGCGGAGGATTTATCAACATGGTTTTCATTGTGTCCAGCATGTTAAGCGGAGCCTGTGCCACACCCGAGTTTTTGATGTACATGAATTACTTTGTTGGTAAGGAATACGGAAATGACTACTATAAACGAAGCGATGAAACGGCTGATCTGTCAAAAAGAAAACGTTCGATTGACAAAGTAATTACCGATTGTTTCGAGCAGATTGTGTATTCGTTGAACCAGCCCACCGGAGCCCGCAATTTTCAGGCGGTATTCTGGAACATCGCCTACTACGACAAATATTATTTTGAAAGCCTGTTTGGAGAGTTTGTTTTTCCGGATGGAAGCAAGCCCGATTGGGAATCGTTAAACTGGCTGCAAAAACGGTTTATGGGCTGGTTTAATAAAGAACGTACCAAAACAGTATTGACTTTCCCTGTCGAAACTATGGCCCTGCTTGCCGATAATGGCGATATAAAAGACCTGGAATACGGTAATTTTACGGCACAAATGTATGCCGAAGGACATTCATTTTTTACCTATTTGAGCGATAATGCCGACAGTTTAAGTTCTTGTTGCCGCTTACGTAATGAAATTCAGGATAACGGTTTTAGTTACACTTTGGGGGCAGGCGGGGTTTCAACAGGTTCAAAAAGTGTGTTGACTATTAACCTGAACCGCTGCATTCAGCAAGCAAAAAAGGAACGCATTCCGTACATCAATTTCCTTGAGGAAGTAGTTGATTTGGTACACAAAGTTCAGCTTGGATATAACGAAAACCTGAAAGAACTGCAGGAAAAAGGAATGCTGCCGTTGTTTGATGCCGGTTACATAAATATGGGGCGCCAATACCTGACCATTGGCGTAAACGGACTGGTTGAAGCCGCTGAGTTTTTGGGCATCGAAATCAACGATAATCCTGCGTATGCAGCATTTACCAGCGAAGTACTGGGCTTGATTGAAATGTACAATAAAAAATGCCGTTCGCATGATGTCATGTTCAATTGCGAAATGATTCCGGCTGAAAATGTAGGTGTAAAACATGCCAAATGGGATCGTGAAGACGGCTATTTTGTACCACGCGATTGTTACAACAGTTATTTTTATGTGGTAGAGGACGAGTCATTGAATGTGATTGACAAATTCCGTGTTCACGGGAAAAAATACATTGAGCATTTGACCGGAGGTTCTGCTTTGCACATGAACCTGGAAGAACACCTGAGTGCAACACAATATCGCCAACTGCTGCGTGTGGCTGCAAACGAAGGCTGCAACTATTTCACCTTCAATATTCCAAATACCATTTGTAACGAGTGCGGACACATTGATAAGCGTTACCTGAAAAACTGCCCCAAATGTCAAAGTAAAAATGTGGACTACCTCACGCGAATTATTGGTTATATGAAGCGGGTGAGCAGTTTCTCCAATGCCCGGCAAAAAGAGGCATCGTTGCGCTATTACGATCGGAAAAATAAGAAAGACGAAAAAGTAGAAGAGCATGCTCAAATATTATAATTACGATATCGTTTTTCAGGAAATTCCGAATGAAGTGACTTTGGCTGTTAATATTACCAATTGTCCGAATCGTTGTAAAGGCTGCCACAGTCCGCATCTGCAACAAGATATTGGAGACGAGTTGAACGAAAATCGAATCATTTCACTAATGGATAAATATGCTTTGGCAATCACTTGTTTCTGTTTTATGGGCGGCGACGGAGCCCCTCAAAGGGTTGCTGAGTTGGCTAACTTTATGCGCCTTAGTTACCCTTCAATAAAAATAGCATGGTACTCCGGTTGCGCAAAATTGCCAGATGGTTTTGACTACAAAAACTTTCAGTACATCAAATTGGGTGGCTACATTGAAGAATTAGGGACATTGAAAAGTGAAACCTGCAACCAACATTTATTTCAGGTTCGACAAGATGGTTTCATGGAAGATATAAGTTATCTGTTTAAATAACACGACAACAAATGAAAGGTTATATTCAGGTCTATACAGGTGACGGAAAAGGTAAAACCACGGCAGCCCTGGGCCTCGCAATAAGGGCTGTTGGCGCTGGTAAAAAAGTGTTTTTTGCCCAGTTTGTAAAGGGCAGAATTTACTCTGAGATTGAAGCAGTGCAGAAATTTTTGCCGGGTATTACCGTCAGGCAATATGGTTTGGATTGTTTTATTTTCCGCAAACCCACGCAACTGGATATTGATGCTGCACAGAAAGGATTTAAGGAGATTTCGGCAATAATTCAATCAGGAGAATACGAAGTAGTGGTGCTTGACGAGGCAAACATTGCCCTTTTTTACCACCTGTTTACAGCTGAAGAGCTGATTGACGTTCTGCAATCGAAGCCCGAAAATGTGGAAATAATTGTTACGGGCCGGTATGCTCCGGTTGAGATTATTACTATTGCCGACCTTGTTACCGAAATGAAAGAGGTAAAACATTATTATCAAAAAGGAATAGAAGCGCGCGAAGGGATTGAATTTTAAAACTTAGTAAAAATGAAGAATAATCTTTCTGATATGATGTGCCTGGACATTTACCTGTCAGGGCTCTCAAAATCTGAGTTAGAAAAAATCCAGAAGCATTTAAAACCATCAAAAAGGACAGTGCCTCCGCTATTGTGCTGGGATATCTATTATCCTTATTATCAGGATTTCCGCTTGTTGGTGACAACTCGTTACACTTTTTAGCGTTGGAGAGAGAGGTCGTGTAAAAAAATTCTGTGATACTTCAGCAATCGTGTGACCAATAATTCCGATATAGGAGTGCCGAAGTTTGTAAGAAGCCTCTGCAATTGACAATTCATCATCGTTTACCATTTCATTTTGATAGTTGGCTCTCACCATCTCTTCCGTATTTCGAAACTCTTCGCCAGGTCCGTTTGCAGCTAAAAACCATAACACGATGGAAATAGCCAGGATAATTTTACCTGCACCCACAACAAAACTTTTGGTTTTCTCCCAAACAGTTAGGGCAACATTCTTTAATAGCGGAAGTTTGTATCCCGGCATTTCAGCAATAAAAAATGTGCGGCTTTCTATTTTCATTATCTTGTTTAAAACATAACCCGAAAAACAGCCGTTAAAAATCCAAGAACATATAATAACATCAGGGTAAGCCCCTGCAAATTCAGCCCCAGAAAAGAGCGGTCGGGAATAACCAGTGCGATGATAATTAAATACACTGGAAGCCTTGCAGAGCAAGTGGTAAACGGAGTAATTAAAATGGTTATCAGTCTCTCTTTCCAGTCATCAATAGTCCGGGTAGCCATTATTGCCGGAATTTCAGCCAACCGGAAAACGGAGAAAAAAGGATGTCGATTAAATCCATCGGGTAGCGCTCCAGCTATAAATCGACTGGAAAATCAGCATCATTATCAGAAAGAAAATAACACATCCAAAAACACGGTGCATTAAAACACGGTCGAGACGGCTCCGCAAATCTTTGGCTGTAAATGTATCCTTTTTATATGTTTCCTTTAGTAGCTGATTGATAAACAGATAACGTAAAACTGCCTCCTTCTGCTGCAATCTTTTGAGTTCGGATGAATGCATCAAGCACGCATTGCTGAAATTCTTCTGTTTTGCCGCGGCCATCGAGAGTGGTGTATTTTATGTTTTTACCCATTTTATTACAGTTTCTCTGTTAAACAAGCCGGACTTTTTTAAGTTCAGAAATAAAACCTGTAAAATTACTGAGTTCTAACTTCTGAATCAATCACTAAAAGTTGGGATTTAAAACAGAAAAATGCAACAAGCTATAAAAATAAGCGGAACGATAATCATTGTAAAAAAGATGAGTTTCGATTTCAGTTTTTTCTTTTCCTTTCGCATAAAAAACAAACCTAAAATGCTAGTAGCCAGAATAAAGTAGGATAAATTCTGTAGTTCATGAATAACCGGATGTGCTTCACGAAAGTGTTCAAGGCTGATATCCAAAAGTAATTCAGGCATTATAACAAAATTTTATAATGCAAGATTTCGGTATGGCAGTTCGTAATTTTTTAGCAGCTTGTGTTTTCCTTGTTGCTGAATAAAATTGAAAATTAGCAATGAAACGTAATTGTTATCCGTGTTTAAAAGCGGTAAAACAAATTCTTTTAGTTGTTTGCCGGATAGTTTCTGTTTTTTCAGCACTTCCAGTGAACTGTTCAGCACGGGCCCGTC